>DRLM01000016.1 GCA_011375345.1 Gammaproteobacteria bacterium | reverse complement strand
CACCTTTGCCGTTCGGCTAACCGTTCCCCTTGCCGGGCCGGTAGGGGACTTGCACCCCCAAGTCATCCCCTCGCCACCACAGCTCGGGAAATAGCGCCAGTCACGGCGCTACGCGCCATGCCTGGCGCACCACCAATAAAAAGCCCGCTGTTATGCGGGCTTGTGGACTTTCCAGGATGTTGTTTGGTGGAGGCGGCGGGAATCGAACCCGCGTCCGCAAGCGCTCCCCCTTCGGCTCTACATGCTTATCCGCGTCTATTCATTTGACTGGCGGCTACCCGACGGGCAGGGACAACCGGCAGCGAGTCCGGATAAGGTTTTAACGAATCCACCCCGGACTGGTGTCATCGCGATCCTGTGAGAGATGACCCCTCGAACCTGAGCGCACAGGCACGGCCTCAGTGAGAGGGCACCCTACTGGGTTTTAAGCAGCGAGTGCGTAGTTGTCGTCGTTGGCAACTATAAGGTTTGCGGCTGGATTTACGAGGATCACCGCTCCTCGGCATGCACCTCAGGCTTCGCAACCCACGTCGAAACCAGGTCGCCCCCTGAGCTGAACGTGTGACAGTGTATAGGCTGGCAGAGTTCCCTGGCAAGCAGCAGGGCTTTGTTCGCAGGCCCGGCCTTCCGTCTTCCCGCCGTCTTCCCGGCCCATCGCACCGCCATTGGGCTTGCGCCCACCCAAACGCGTGCCTCCGCCCGTTCTGATTTTCCTCAGGGGGCAAGAACCTGCCCCTGCCGGGCACTGCGGCCCCCGGCCACCCTTTGGCAGCACAGCGGCAGGTCGGGGGCTCCGGCAGCCGGGTGACCGCTCAATGACACCGGGGACGAGCCGGACATCAATACCAAATGGAAAGATAGGCCTGCAGCACCTGGGCGGAAAAACCGTACAGAGGTTCTTCCCCCACCGGACCACCACCGGACAGGTCGCGAAAATCGTCGTAGTCAAACTGAATGTAGTCCGCCGCAAGATTGAAACTGCCTTTGTCTATCCACTTGACCGCGCCGGGCTGAAACTCGTAGGCCAGCCCGACCCCGATGCTGTGGCTGCGGTAGGTGCTGAGTTCCTTGTCCCGCGCCAGATGGGTTTGGGCACTGCGGTAGGGAAACAGGTCGCTGTAGAAATCCGCCTTGCTCTGCGAATAAAAACGGTAGCGGCCGTCGAGAATCCAGTGCCTGCCCAAGGGGTGGGTGTAGCTCAAACCGACGGTGTGGGCGCTGATGCCCCAGGTGTCGGTGAAAAAACGGTATTCACCCCGCAGGGACGCCCGGTAGGGCAGATAATAGGCGCCGCGCACGGCCAGCGCGGTGCTGGTGCGGGTGCGGGGGTACACTTCCGGCTCATAGCTGAAACCCTTGCCCACGCTGGCGTCCAGATAGCGCACCGAGCGGTAGGGGTTGTTGAGAAAACCCTCGTCGGTGATCACTTCCAACTGGGTGTCGAGCAGCACACTCTTGCTCAAGACCTGGCTGAGACCCAGCCGGTAATGGCGCCGCGTGACGTCTTCGGCAAAGGCTTCATCCCCGCTTTTGCCCACCACGTCCCAGCCCTGGGAATAACCCAGGCTCAAGGTGCTGAGACCGCCGAAGAATTCCTGGGCCAGTCCGAAGTGGGCCGATCTGGCATCAAAATCATTTTCCGTGCTGGTGGTGTAAGACAAGGACATCAGGCTTTTGCCGCGCAGGTAGTCGATGCCCACGCTTTGTTCCCGGCGCTTTTCGGTATAGGGGCTGGCGGTGGTCACCACATCAATGGAAGCGCTGGTGATGGCATCGACGTAATACTTGCCGAACACTGAGGTGCTGGGTTGCAGCCTGGCGCGCACCTGCACGGCAGGGCCTTTGATTTCCACCCCGCCACCGTCATAGAAGTGATACAGGACATCGGCCTTGTCCTCCGGCAGCACCGCCGCCAGCAGGGGCAGGCCGCCTCCTCCTGCCAACAAGACCAGGCCCAGGACGGGCCGCAGCGGCGAAGACAGGACATGTGTTATTTTGTTGCTAATTGCAACCACAACCACCCCCCTCCCCCCCCCCTGCGCCACGGGCACCTTCCCTGGCCTCGTACACGTGGCGCAGGTAGGCGCCGGAGATGGGGTCTCTGTCGAAACTCATGATGGGATCGGCCAGCCGCTGGCGTTGATAGGGTTTCACCCAGGGCTCCACGGCGCAGCCCGCGAGCAAAGCCGGCCCCAGACACAGCAGCACACCAGCGCGGGAGAGAACGTTCATTCGAGCAGCAAGGCCTTGATTTGCTCTTCGTAGGTGTCTTCAAAACCGGGCAGATACCCTTTGTGCAGATAGCGCAACTGGCCGTCCCGGTCAATGAGGACGGTGCTGGGCATGGCGATCACGTCATAGGCGGCGCTCACTTTTTGTTCGCTGTCGAACAAGATGGGAAAACTCACCGGAATTTCTTTCAACAAGCGCCGCGCCTGCGCCGGGTCTTCTTCCACATTCACGCCCAAAATGGTAAAGCCCAGTTCGTGGTAGCGCTGGTAAAGATCATCCAGCAGCGGCATTTCCTGGCGGCAGGGGCCACACCAGGAGGCCCAGAAATTCACCATCACCACGTCGCCGTAAAACTCGCTCAGTTTCAGGTTCTCGCCGCCGGCGCTTTTCAAGGTAAAATCCGGGGCCGGCCCTTCCAGGCTTTGCGCCGCCAGCGGCGCCACCAGGCACAGCATCACCGCCGCCAGGGCGGCCTTCAACAACATTTTTGCACACATACTCACCTCGTCAGAAAAACACGGTGAAACCGCCGCCCAGTTCCAGGTTGTGCACGGTTTCGGATGCGCCGATCACATCCATCTCCAGCATGTGGTCCCGCGCGAACAAATGGCCCGCGAACCAGTCGTTCAGCAGCAACTGATAGCCAAAGCCCAGATTCACAGTAAAACGCTCGTCGCCGGCAAAATCCGTAACGCCCACACCGGCGGCAATGTACAAGGCGGAATTGAGGGCCCGACCCCTGCCCCAGAAGGCTTCCCCCGGCAACACGTTATAGCCCAGCGACACGGCGTAATAGCTGTACTGTCGCATCTCATCGGTCAGCAATCTGGCAGCACCGCTGAGACGCTCGAAGCTGGTCTGGCCGGCTTTGCTGCGACCGTACGTGCCCTCAACGAACACATCCTCGGTCACGTGATACACAAGACGCGCGCCGTAGACCGGATGGCTGCCGAAATCTTCAATGTTGAGCAGGCCGGCGTACAGGCCCAGTTCGAAGTTTTCCGTGTCGATGGCCGCCGCCGCCACACTGCGCCGCTCCACCTTCGGCTCGATCACCACGCCGCGACCGGTCCCGCTGTCGCCCGCCGGCGCCGCCCAGGCACTGCCCGCCAGGGACACACTCAATAAAAAAAGGCCAGTCCGACTCGCCATTCATTCACGTCCTCGTTATCGTCGTTGCTGGAAAATACCATATAGTTCCGGTATTCGGCCCGCAGCAAAAAGCGCTGCCAGAAATAGGCCCGCAGCCCCAGACCCACGTGGGCCGCTGGGTCCTCCCGGTCCCGCTCCTGGACCAGCGTGGTGCGGGGCTCGGTTTTCACGCCGCTCATGCCCAATACGAAAAACGGTGCCGCCCGCCAGTCGGTGAAGGGGTCGGCCACCATGCCGGCGCTCACCACACCGATGCTGGAAAAATTGCCCAGCGCCCGGGCGAAGGAGAATTCCAGCGCCAGTTCGGGAATGAAATGATAGGCCGCGCCCACGCCAATGAGGGTGGCACCCTGGAAACCACCGCTGAACAAACCGGCCTCGAAACGGCGCTTCTGGAAATCCGTCAGGGCCGGCTCGGGAAACTCTATGAGTTCGCCCTCCCCCGTCAGGGTGCGTTCCAGCTGTTGCTCCGGCACCCAGCCTTCGCGGCCTTGTTCGCTGCGCACTTTGAACCAGGCCGTTTTGCGCTTGAGCACGTACACCCACTCGCCCCGCTCCACCACGAACACCACGGGATAACCCCGGCCCGGCCCGCTGTGGAATTCCAGATAGGGGTCGACCACCTGCAGGAACAAATCATCCTCGGCCAGGGCCGGCGTCAACACCAGCCACCACAGCAGGCAGCAAGCGCTCCAGCGGCGCCCCAGCCCCGTGACCGTCAACGCCGCCTCAATCATCCTCGGGCGCCGCAAAGGGATCGTTGTAATACTGGGCGCCGCCATCCAGCCACTCGGCTATCAGGCGCAGCTCCGCCGGGCTCAGCCAGCCCTCGTGGCTGCCACCGGCGGTGAATTTGTCCAGAAAATAACTGCTGGCAGCCCCGGCGGCAGACATGGACGGCCCCTGGGCCCGCACCGGCACCAGAATGGGGATGGGCTGGCCATCGGCGTCCAGAATCAGGTCACCGTTTTCATCGGTCTCGAACAGGGGATTGCCGGCGCCATCGGTGGCCTGCACCTGGCGGTCCTGCAACACCCCTTCCACCAGTTCCTGTTCGTTGTCGGCAAAGAGCAGCTCGCGATAGGCCTTGAACTGATCGGCGTCCTGGTCCGAGGGCCCGTCGCTGAGATCGAGCTGGGCCGCCGGAAGCTGCGGCATACCGGCCCCATCGACGATGTTGTGACAAGTGGTGCAGGTATGGTCTTCCAGCACGGTCACACCGTCGGTATCCAGCACCTGGCGGGAGAGCGACCACAACGGGTGGATGTGCTGCTCGTAGTGAATCACGATGCGGCAGGCGCTGGACCAGGCATTGAGGCAGGCCGCGGCCACCGGCAGATCGGTGCCGAGATCGGCATAGCGATAAGCGAAGCTGGCACTGGGCGCCGCCTGGGCGGGGTCGGTCCACACATCGTCGTACACCAGGTCCACGCCGGTGGTGGCCGTGCTGTCGAGGCGGGCGCGGGTCTGGGCCATGGTCTCACCCATTTCCGCCGTCCAGGCCGGCGTGGTGTTGGGAAAGGGCAAGCCGCTGGTGACCGCGCCGGCGTTCACGGCCGGGCGGCCGTCGCGGCGGCCGTGGGGCAGGCCACTGGCGTGATCGTGGCAACCGTTGCACTCCACCCGCTCGCCGGGGCGCAGCTGGAGCCAGTTTTGATGCACGGCACCCACCCGGCGGCCGCGCTCGTCCAGCAGTTCAAACGACAGGGCTACGTTGGCAGGCACTTTCACCAAAACGGAACCGTCGGGCTCCACCGGCGCGTAGGCCACCACCTCGCGCATTTTCAGGCCGCGGTTGGGGCCGAAGGCGCTGCGGGGCACGTCCCGCACTTCGCGGCCAGGCAGGGACACGGCTTTGACCACCCGGATGAAGCGCAGCGGCCGCTGCGCCGCAGGGGTTTGCACGGGATCGGCCAGGGTGGCGATCCCCACGCCGGAATTGTCCACGCCGTCCACGTCGTACACGCTGCGGATGTGTAACTCACCGGCATTTTCGTCCACCAGGGCGGCATCCAAACCGGCGCCGGCGGCAAGATCGGGAATAAACTCAGTCCGCTTGCGGGGGCTGGCGGCCACGGCCTCGGTGATTATCACCCCTTCTTCGGGCACCACCACCGGAAGCTGGGTACCCGCCGCCAGGTCGTAGACATAAATGCTGTAAAGGGGTGGCGCTTCCACAGCCCCGGGCCGGGCCAGGCGCTCCGTAGTGCAGCTCACAATCAAGTCGTTTTCCACCAGGCGGCAGGGTGACCAGCTCACCAGCAGCCGCCCGGTGCCGTCACGCAGCGGCGCGGCGGACGCATAGCGGCCACCCGCGACAATGCGCTCACCGCGGCTTGTGGCCACCGCCGTGGCCGGGCGTTCGGCGGAAACACCCGCCGCCGTGCCGGGCCAGACAGGCTGCGAGGCATCAGCAAAATTTTCTGCATCGATCACCGTGATATCGCGCCCGAAACGATAGGGCCGGTAGGGCTGCACGGCCACCACCACCTGCCCGTCCTCCCGCTGCCGCGCCTTGAGAAACTGCCGTTCCTCCCCGCCGCCGGGATCCTGATGACTGTGGGCGCCGTAATACAGCTTGAGATCCGTGCCATCGGGATTGATCTGGTACAGGCTCATCTGATCGCGTGCGCCCATGTTGTCCCAGCGGGTGAATGCGATCCGGCCGTTGTCCAGCACTGTGGGGTCAAGGTCGTGACTCTGATTAAACGTGAGCTGGCGAATCTCGCTGCCGTCGGCGTTCATCACGTGCAACAAAAACGCTGCCGCGTCTTCGTCTTCATCCAAGGCGGCAAACTGCGGCTTGCCCTCGTCCAGCAAGATGGCCTTGGACTGGCGCTGGCGGGTGGAGGCAAACACGATGCGGCCGTCCGGCAGATAGGCCGGCGCAATATCCTGGCCGGCCCTGGCGCTGATATCCGAGCTGATCACCCGCCGCAAACTGCCGGCTGCGATATCGTACTCCCAGATGTTCCAGGTGGGCTGCTCTGCCGCCGGCGCGTTTTCAATCTCGGGTTCGCGCAAGGCAAACAACAGCCTGCTGCCATCAAACGAGGTGGTGAGATCCTTGACATCGCCTTTGCCCCGCGTCACCGCCGCGGTGATGTTGCGTTCCGGTGCAGACAAGGAGGCGCGCTCACGCAGGTACACATCCCCCCCCGCCACAAAAGCGGCCGGCTCACGGACATCACTTTGCAGCAAAGCACCTTCTTCATCCACGGGCACCGGCCGTTTAATGTAAGCAATGGGCACATCGGCCACCACCGGGTCGGGTTTTTGTTCTGTGCCGGGACAACCACTCAACAACAGCGTTCCAAAAAACAACGCCACAATGCGTCTTGCAACCGTCAGGCGGGAAAAGTCAAAGGAGCCAAACATGAATGGGAGATGCTCACGATATCAAGTGTGTTGCACGATCCGGCACTGTTCAAAAAGCGCTTGCGTTGCGCAGCGATGCTATGCATAAAAACACCGGCCAATGGGCTTGTCGTGAAATGGCGACGCTGGTTTTGTCGTCATGAAGCGACGTAATGAGGCGGGACATCCAACAACACTGACGCTTGGTGTAGTTAATCATTCATTTGCTCGCTGACGACTGGCGCAGCAGTGGTTTTTTGGTTTATTCTTGCAAGCGTTTCAAACAACAGCAGCCTTGCGCCACTGTTACAACTGCGATACATAGTACCGGGTCTTTGAGCAAGCGCCAATACCGCTGCGCCAAATCCGGGTAAGCAGCAAAACACCGTACACGGTCGCAAGACCGGTTTCGCTATAGAATACTAAACAAGGGATTTGTGATCCTGTGACGAAAATCAAAAATCGAAGCGAAATTTCCCGCACAATGTAAGCCTTGAGCATCATAACCGGCGCCGGCGGTCCGGGTTGGCTGCGCCATCGCCCTTCCCTGGAATCAAACAGACCTGCTCTGCTGCACCTGGTGCCGGTAACACCGAACAGCCCCTGTGTTCCGGGACAAGTGCTTAAATCCCCGTGACAGCAGCACTGATCCGGGATTCAGCAAAGGTACAACGCCATGACAACGCCGTTTCCGCAACCCGTTTTCTCTGTCTCATCTGGCACGCGGCTCAACGTGTTTGTTCTCAGTACAATCATCGCGGCCGCCACGGCGTCCACACCCGTGTTCGCCGGTGATCAGGAGCGCCGCCAGGCCAAGCGCATCCACGACCGCCTCGCCGGTGTCCCGCCCACGGCCGCCGTGCTGGATACCATGGAACAATACATCATTGACGGCGACATCTTGAGCGCTGCCCGGGCCGCCATGGACCATCCCGCCTTTTACAACGTCACCTTGAAGCAGTTCGTGACGCCCTGGACCAATGAAGAACAAACGGTGTTCGCACCGCTCAATGATTACACCGCCACGGTGATCGGTTTGATTCGTGACGATGCAGACTTCAGAACCGTGCTCTACGGCGACGTGCTTTATGTGGGCGCCAGCAGCTTAGACCTGCCACCCTACTCCGCCAGCGGCAATGCCCACTACCGCGCCATGGAAGACAACAACATCAATCTGGGCGACCCCGCACAACTGGTGGCCACCACCCAGTCCGCCGTCACCGGCCTGCCGCCCACAGCCACCGCGGGCATTATGACCACCCGGGCGGCGGCCAGGGCATTTTTCATCGACGGCACCAACCGGGCCATGTTGCGTTTCACTTTCATAAACCATTTGTGCACCGACCTGGAGCCCATCAAGGACACCAGCCGCCCGCCGGACCGCATCCGCCAGGATGTCTCCCGCAGCCCAGGCGGCGACAGCCGCATCTTTCTCAACAACTGCATCGGCTGCCACGCCGGCATGGATCCCCTGGCGCAGGCCTTCGCCTATTACGACTACGATTATGACAGCGACACCGATCCCGACGGCGAAAACGGCCGCCTGGTGTACAGCGACGGCGTGGTGCAGGAAAAGTATTTGATCAATGCCAGCAATTTCAAATACGGCTATGCCACACCCGACGACCGCTGGGACAACTACTGGCGCGCCGGACCCAATGCCCTGCTGGGTTGGGACAACACCCTGCCCGGCGGTGGCAACGGCGCCAAGTCTTTAGGGATAGAGCTGGCACACAGCGAAGCCTTCGCCACCTGCCAGGTGGAAAAGGTGTTCAAAACCGTGTGCCTGCGCAGCCCCACCGACAGCGCGGACCGCAGCCAGCTCACCGCCATGGTCAGTTCCTTCGAGGCCAACAATTACCGGCTCAAACAAGTGTTCGCCGAAGCGGCGGCGTATTGCATGGGTGATTGATAAAATGCATGAACACAGCGCCATGAGCAAACACGGACTCACCGCGGCCCTGCTGCTTGCCCTGCTCAGCCTGGCCGGCTGCGACAGCGTCACCACTGAAAGCCTGCCGGCCAGCAACACCACCGTAGCCGCCTATCTCGGCCCGGCGCCGGCCACCGCCGATGTGCAGGCCTTCATGACCAATGTCTGGGAAAACGTAAACCCCGACAACCGCTGCGGCGCCTGCCACAGCGCGGGCGGCCAGTCGCCCCAGTTCGCCCGCCGCGATGACATCAACCTGGCCTACAGCGAGGCGATGAAAATCGTCAATCTCAGCGATCCCGGCACCTCCCTGATGGTCACCAAAGTGGCCGGCGGTCACAATTGCTGGCTGGACAGCTCAAGCGCCTGCGGCGCCGTGCTCACCGCCTACCTGGAAGCCTGGTCAGGCACCAGCGGCAGCGCCGCCGCCAGCCGCACCATCGAACTGAAAGCCCCGGCGCTGAAAGACGCCGGCGCCAGCAAGACCTGGCCGGCCGATGCCAGCGCCTTTGCCACCATCGTCCATCCCCTGCTCACCCAGCACTGCGCTAGCTGTCACGACGACAGCGCCGCCACACCCCAGGCGCCATTTTTCGCCAACAGCGACGCCGACAGCGCTTACGAGGCCGTAAAAAGCAGCGGCAAACTGGATTTGGACAACCCCGGCAATTCCCGCCTGGTGGTGCGGCTGCGCGATGAATTCCACAATTGCTGGAGCGAGTGCAGCGCCAATGCCCAGGCCATGGAGGACGCCATCGCCGCCTTCAGCAACGGCATTACCGTGGCCGAGATCGATCCCGACTGGGTGCTGAGCAAGGCTTTGCGGATCACCGACGGGCTGGTGGCCAGCGGCGGGGAACGCCATGAAGCCAACCTGGTCGCCCTGTACGAGTTCAAAACCGGCAGCGGCGCCACCGCGTATGACACCAGCGGTGTGGAGCCGGCCCTGAACCTGAGACTGAGCGGCGTGGAGGGCATCGACTACAAATGGGTCGGCGGCTGGGGCATCGAGTTCATCGACAGCAAGGCCCAGGGCAGCACAGCCGCCAGCAGAAAACTGCACGATATGGTCAAGGCCAGCGGGGAGTATTCCATCGAAGCCTGGGTGGTGCCCGCCAACGTCACCCAGGAAGGCCCGGCCCGCATCATCAGCTATTCCGCCGGCCTGGACGCGCGCAACTTCACCCTGGGACAGACCCTCTACAACTACAACTTCCTGCAGCGCTCCAGCACCACCGACGGCAACGGCGAGCCCGCCCTGTCCACCAATGATGACGACGAAGTTCTGCAAGCCACCCAACAGCACGTGGTGGTCACCTACGATGCGGTCAACGGCCGCCGCATCTACGTCAACGGCGAATTCACCGGCGACACCGACGAACAAGGCCCCGGCAGCCTCGCCGACTGGGACGACACCTTCGCTTTTGTGTTGGGCAATGAGGTAAGCGGCGACCGCACCTGGCAGGGCAAGCTGCGCCTGGTGGCCATCCACAACCGGGCGCTGACGGCGGCGCAGATCAAACAGAACTTCGAGGCGGGGGTGGGCGAGAAGTTTTATCTGCTGTTCAGCATCACCGACATCATCGGCATGGCTGACGCCTACGTCATGTTCGAGGTCAGCCGGTTCGACGACTACAGCTACCTGTTCAACCGGCCTACTTTCGTCACTCTCGATCCCAACACCAAGGTGGAGGATATTCCGCTGGCGGGCCTGCGCATCGGCATCAACGGCCGCGAGGCCAACGTCGGCCAGGCCTACCGCAACCTGAATGTGACCCTCAATTCATCCCAGCAGGTGCTGTCCACCCTGGGCACCGTCATCGCCCTGGAAAAAGGCCCGGACAGCGACGAGTTCTTTCTCACCTTCGAGCGCCTGGGCGACCAAAGCAACGTGGTCACCGAAGCCGCCCCGCTGCAGCCGGGCCCGCCGGCGGATGATGCGCCCGCATCCGACATCGGCATCCGCACCTTCGGCGAAATCAACGCCAGCATGGCCGCCATCACCGGCGTGAGCCAGACGGACAGCAATGTGGCCGCCACCTTCACCACCATCCAGCAGCAATTGCCCGGCGCTGAGAACATCGAAGGCTTTTTGTCCTCCCACCAGGTGGCGGTGGCGCAACTGGCCATCGAATACTGCAACGCCCTGGTGGACGATTCCAGCCTGCGCAGCGGCTTCTTCCCCGGCGTTGATTTCGGCGCCAGCGCCGCCACGGCTTTCGACACCACGGCGGAGCGTGACGCCGTCATCGACCCGCTGCTGACCCGGGTCATGGGCACCGGCCTGAGCACCCAGCCCGACCCGGCCGCTGTGAAAACCGAGCTGAACGCACTCATCGACACCCTTGCCGCCTGCGGCGGCGCCTGCGCGGCAGACCGCACCGCCACGGTGGTCAAGGCCGCCTGCGCCGCCCTGCTGGGCAGCGCCGTACTGCTGGTGCAATAGGTGGGAAACCGCAAAGAGCGCGAAGGACGCATAAACAATGTCAGATAAGCACACCGCGACCGGCACGGCAACCCAACTCGATTTCCCGTTGCCTGGCGCCCCCGGCGTTTGATCACTCTCCGCACCATTCGAGGACCAACCATGGCTAGACGAGGCAAACCCCTGCATCCCGACGCGCCGCTGCTCCACGGTGACCACCCGCGGCCCCGCAGCCGGCGGGATTTCATCCGCTTAGGTCTTGCCGCCGGCACGGCCACCGTGTTCGGCCCCAGCCTGTTCAGCCTGTTTGCCAGGCCGCGCGAGGCCTACGCCGCCCTGGCGCCGGATGTGTTGAACCTGGTCAACCCCGCCACCTGCAATATCGCCACCCAGGGGGCGGGTAAGATTCCGTTCATTTGTTTCGATCTGGCCGGGGGCGCCAACATCGCCGGTTCCAATGTGCTGGTGGGGGGTCAGGGGGGCCAGCTCGATTTCCTGTCCACCGCCGGCTACAGCAAGCTGGGGATCCCGGGCGATCAGATTCCCCCCCTGGTCAATCCGCAGACCGCCGGCAACGATTTCATCAACCGCGATCTGGGCCTGGCTTTCCACAGCGACAGCGCCTTTTTGCGCGGCATCCTGGAAAAAGTCTCCACCGGCACCGCCGCCAACATCAACGGCGCCATCATCCCCGCCCGCTCTGACAACGACACCGGCAACAACCCCCACAACCCCATGTACGGCATTCACCGCTGCGGAGCGGATGGGGAACTGCTGACCTTGATCGGCTCGCGCGCCTCCGACTCCGGCGGCAATTCCATGGCGCCCGCCGATCTCATCGACCTTACCGTGCGGCCCACCAAGATTGACCGGCCGTCGGACGTCACCGGCCTGGTGGACACGGGCAAACTGGTGGGCCTGTTGAACCAAGAAGACGCGGTGGCGGTGATGGAAGCCATCGCCCGCATCAGCGACAAAAAGCTGGGCAAGGTGTCCACCGGCCTCAGCGAGCTGGACCCGGAGCGGGGCATCACCCGCGACGAGGTGGTCAAAGAACTGGTGCGCTGCGGCTACGTGAAAAGCGCCGATCTGGTGGACCGCTACGGCGACCCCACCACGCTGAATCCCGACATCGACCCCCAGATTGTCGGCCCCGGCGGCATTTTCACCCAGGAGGAATACGACGGCGACAGTGAATTCCGCAAAACCGCCTCGGTGATGAAATTGGTGGTGGGAGGCTTCGCCGGCGCCGGTACCATCACCATAGGTGGCTACGATTACCATACCGGCGACCGCGCCACCGGCGAAGTGCGCGACCTGCGCGCCGGCCGCTGCATGGGCGCCTGCCTGGAATACGCCGCCCGCCTGGGGGTGCCGCTGATGCTGTACGTGTTCAGCGACGGCTCCGTGGCCAGCAACGGCACGGTCGACGACTCCGTGGACGGCCGCGGCAAGGGGGTGTGGACAGGCGACAATTCCTCCACCGCCGCCTCCTTCTTCCTGGTTTATAATCCGGGCGGCCGCAGTGAACTCTACACCGGCGATAACCTGGGGCCGGAGCGTCACCAGCAGCTCGGTTATTTCCGCGCCGACGGCTCGGTGGAAACCGCGGCCAGGCCCCCGGCCAACAACGTCAACCTGCTGGTGGAAACCGTGGTACTCAACTACCTGGCCCTGCACGGCGAGCAGGGGCAGTTTGCCACCTTGTTTCCCGGCCACGGCCTGGGCAGCGTCGCCAGCCGCGACAGCCTGATCGCCTTCAATCCCGTGGTCAACGGGACGTTATAGCGGTAAGTTGTTTTGACAAGGAGGGCGCGGCACTATAAACAGGGAATCGGCGATGCACCGGGCCTGCTGAGACCGAAACAGCCCGACCTTGCAACACCCCCGCCCTGCGCTCGTGGTACACCACCAAGATAACAAGACATCCCAACGATGCACCGCCTCAAACTCGCCTTCATTTTGAGCACCCTGCTGCTCCCCCTGGCCTCCACCGGGGACGAGACCGCAGGCAGACCCGCCCCGGTGGAAAATCTCAAGCGCCAGCTGCTGGACATCAACCGGGAGCTGTTCAAACTCGAACAAGACATCCTGTTCCCCGAATCGTCCCAGCTCACGGTGTTCGTCTCCCTGGACGTGGGGAGGTTCTTCACCCTGGATTCCGTCAAGCTGGTGCTGGACGATGAGGTGGTGGCCCAGTATCTCTACACCCAGCGCGAACTGGCCGCCTTGCGGCAGGGGGGCGTGCATCAGCTCTTCAAAGGCAATCTGGGCAAAGGGGCCCACGAAATCGTGGCCTTCGTTGTCGGCCAGGGGCCGGAGGGACGGGATTACAAACTGGGCGGCGAAGCCATCATCACCAAGACCACAGGGCCCAAATTCGTGGAACTGCGGATTCGCGACGCCGAGGCCAGACAACAACCCCAAGTCCTGATCGAGGCATGGTAGCGCCGGGGAGCAAGCTCCGCGCTGTTTTCGGCGCGTTGTGTCTGGGCCTGGTGACCCTGGCGGCAGCGGACGAAGCCGACCTGCGTTATGGCCAGGCCCTGTTCCACTATTTTCTCGGCCAGCACTTCGACAGCCTGCTGCAACTGGAGCTGGGGATGGAGGCCGGCCGTTTCCGGCAACATGATCGTGATGCCCGGCTGCTGAGCGCCAGCCTGTACCTGGACTACGGCATGCGCCATCACGCCCAGGCCGCCTTCGAAGACCTGCTGCAAGAAGGCAGCGTAGCGCAGCCGCAGCGAGAGCGGGCCTGGCTGGCGCTGGGGCGGGACGCCTGGCGCCACGGTGAGGACGCCAAGGCGGAATATGCCCTGCTCCACATTGCCCAGAAACCGCCCACGGCCGTGGGCGCTGCCGCCCGCCTGTTGCTGGGCCAGATCCACATCCGGCAAGGGCGCTACGCCGAGGCCGCGGCCCTGCTGGCCACGCGGGATTTCCCCGCCGACCTCGCCCCCTTCGCCCGCTACAACGAGGGCATTGCCCGCTGGCAACAGGGCGATGCCAAAGCGGCCGGCACCGCCCTGCTGGAAGTGGCGGAAAACCGGCCGGAGGACCCCCTGGACGCGGCCCTGGCCGAACGCGCCCTGCTCACCTTGGGCTTTGCCGCACTGCGCCAAAACGCCGCCGCCGACGCCCGGCGCTATTTCGCCGACGTACGCCTGGACAGCCCCTACGCGGCCCAGGCGCTGCTCGGCGCCGGCTGGGCGGCCAGTGCCGCCGGTGAACCGGCCCGGGCCATCCAACTCTGGGAACGCCTGCGCCAGCAACCCGCCACCGACCCCGCCGTGCAGGAAGCCCTGCTGGCCATCCCCGCAGCCTACGCCCGCCTGGGTGCCAGCGCCCGCGCCGCCGAATTATTCGAACAGGCCATCAGCCGGCTCACCGCGCAGGAAGCCCATATCGCCGCGGTGCTGGAACAGAGCCGGCAGGAGAGCACCTGGGACCGCCTGAAGCCCGAGTCCGGCAGGGCCCCCGATCCTTATCTGCGCCCCCTGCTCTTCGACAATGTATTCCAGGACGCTCTCCGAACCCAGCGGGAACTGCGCCGCCTGCAGGCCGGCCTGGCCGACTGGCAGCACCGCCTCGCCGCCTTCCAGCCCATGCTGGACACCCGCCGCCGGGGCTATGCGGAACAGGCCCCTGTGGCCCGGGCCGCCCTCGCCCACGCGCCCCTGGAACAGTGGCGGGCCCGGCGCGACGCCTTGGAAGAACGCTACCGGCGCGCCAAAGAAAACAACGAGGTGGCGCTGTTGGCCAGCACCACCGAACAGCAGCAATGGGCCCGCTTGTCCCGCCTGGGCACCCGGCTCGCCGCCCTGCCCGACCAGCCGCGCAGCGAAAAACTGCGGCGCAAGCAGCGCATCCTCAGCGGCCGTCTGATCTGGACCGTGCACACCCAGTTCAAGCGCCGCCTGCGCGCCGTGCAAAAAAGCCTGGCGGATCTCGACGATGCGCTGGCCGAGGCCACCGCCGCCCGCACGGCCCTGGCGGAGGCCCTGGACCGGGCGCCAGCCGGCTTCGTCGGCCTGAGGACGCGGGCGGCTGTCCTGCAACAGCAGCTAGACGGCTTGCGCTCCCGGCTCGAACAAAGCCTGGCGGCACAAAACCAACGGGTGCGCCAGCTGCTGGCGGACCATCTGCACCGGCAGGGGGAGGCGGTGCGACGCTATCGCACCGAGGCCCAGTTCGCCCTGGCGCGCCTGTATGACCAGGCCGCCGCCCGGCCGGAACCGGAGGCGGCGCCGTGAACACCGCAACCAACGCACCCCGCCAGGGACGGCCGGTCCCAGCAGGCCAAGTCCCCCCCGGCGCCCTGCCTCTCACCCCGACACCATGATCAAACGTGCCGCCCCCCTTCTGCTCAGCGGCAGCCTGCTCGGCGCCTGCAGCCTCTTTGGCAGCGGCCCCGCCCCGCGCATCGCCACGCTGGACAGCAAACCCCCACCCCCGGCGGAAATGCCCGTCCCACTGGAAATCTCCCCCGCCGCGGCCGCCCGGCGCTATCAGGAATTGCTGGCGCTGAGCCCCGCTCCCGAACAGCGGGCCACCGCCAAGCGGCGCCTGGCCGAACTGGAACTGACGGCGGTCGACCGCGAGTATCAGGACAACGGGGCCACCGCAGCGGAGAGCAAACTGGCAGCCGTCATCAGCCGCTACGAAGACTACCTCCAGGACTACCCCAATCACACAGGCAACGACCGCGTGCTCTACCACCTGGCCCAGGCCTACACCCTGGCCGGCCGCCACGATCAGGCCCTGGCCACCCTGGACCGGCTGGCGACGCAGCATCCCGGTTCGGCCTTGCTGGCAGAAGTGCAATTCCGGCGCGGTGAGGCGCTTTTCGCCCGCGGCGCCTACGCCCGGGCGGCGGCGGCCTATCAGGCGGTGGTGGACCAGGGCGGCGACGGGAACGCTTATTTCGAACAAGCGCTGTTCAAGCTGGGTTGGTCACGC
Source organism: Gammaproteobacteria bacterium (assembly GCA_011375345.1). Classification (NCBI taxonomy): domain Bacteria; kingdom Pseudomonadati; phylum Pseudomonadota; class Gammaproteobacteria; species Gammaproteobacteria bacterium. Next base: position 6,667 of record DRLM01000016.1, on the reverse strand, counting down.
TTCAAGCTCACCGACCACGGGGGCGCCGTGGACGCCTACCTGATGCTGCTGGACCGGAAATTCGCCCGGGACGAATTCGCCACCGGAACCCTGGGCAATGCCGACAGCACCCTGACGGAACTGCTGCGTTCCATCAGCCTCGCCTTTTACTATCAACAAGGCCCCGCCAGCGTGCGCGATTATTTCGCCAGGCACGCGCCGCGCCCCTATCAGGCCCGGCTCTATGCCGCCCTGGGAGATTATTACCTGGGCAAGGAGCGCTATTCCGACGCCGTGGCCAGCTACCGCGCCTTTGTGGAACACCATCCCACCCACCCCCTGGCGCCCCTGCTCCAGGTCAAACTGATCGAGGCCCTCAAAGACGCCGGCTTTGCCACCGACGCCCGTAAAGCACGGGCCGCCTATACCGCCGCCTACGGCCCCGGCGGCGCCTTTTGGGCGCGCTATGGCGGCGCAGGCGCGCCCGCCGCGGCCGAGTTTTTGAAATCCTATCTGGACAGTGCCAACCGCCGCGCCCACGCCCGGGCCCAAAAGAGCGGCCGGAAGGAGGACTATCAGTCCGCCATCGCCGGGTACCGCCGTTACCTGGAGGCCTTTCCCCAGGCCACCGAAAGCGCGGCCGTCAACTTCCTCCTGGCCGAGGCCCTGCACGACAGCGGCGCCTACGCCGAGGCCCTGGCGGAATATGAACGCACCGCCTACGGCTACCCGGACCATCCCCGCGCCGCGGAAGCCGCCTACGCCGCCGTGCTCGCCTACGACGAAGTGGCCCGCCATGAATCCCCCCGCGACGCCCTCGCCTGGCGGCGCCAGGCCTTGCTCAACGCCGAGCGGTTCGTGGCCACCTTCCCCACCCACCCCCAGGCCGCCGCGGTCACGGCCCGGCTGGCCACCCAATGGTACCGATCAGGAAACACCGCCCTGGCCCGCCGCGCCGCCTTCAGTCTGCTGGCACGGGCTGACACAGACCCGGAACGGCAGCGGCTGAGCCTGAGCATCCTGGCGCACAGCGCCTTCGACACCGGCGACTTCGTGGCTGCCGAGAGCTATTACCACGGGGCGCTGCTGCTCACGCCACCCGACCACAACGCGCTGGGCCCCACCCGGGAACGGCTGGCCGCCGCCATTTACCAGCAGGGCGCCGCCCGGCAAAACGAGCAGGACTGGGCCGGCGCGGCGGCCACCTTTCTCCGGGTGGCCCGGCTCACTCCCGGCCTGGCCCTGGCCGCCACCGCCGACTACGACGCCGCAACGGCCCTGATGCAGGCCGAATCCTGGTCTCAAGCGGCCACGGTGCTGCAAGGCTTCCGCCGCCGCTATCCCGCCCACCCCTTGCAGGGCGACGTCACCCGCAAATTGGCCGTCACCCTGCAAAATGCCGGAGAGGCGGCCGCTGCGGCAGCGGAATTTGAACGCCTGAGCCACGCCAGCAAAGACGTTGCGGAGCAACGCGAGGCCCTGCTGCAAGCCGCGGAACTCTATGCCAAAGCCCGGGACGCCTCCGCCCGCATCCGGACCCTCAAAAGCTACGTCGAGCGTTTCCCTGAGCCTGTCCCCGCAGCCATCGAGGCCCGCCAGCAACTGGCCGAGGCCTTTGCCGCCGGGGGCGACCAAAAGCAGCAGCGGACCTGGCTCAAAGCCCTGGCGGCGGCCCACGACGCTGCCGGCCCCGCCGCCACGTCCCGCACCCGCTATCTGGCCGCCCGCGCCGCCCTGACCCTGGCGGAAGACACCCTGGTCCCCTTCCACGACATCAAACTGGTGGAACCGCTGCGGAAAAACCTGAAGAGAAAGAAACAAGCCATGCAGGCCGCGCTGGCGGCCTATCAACGCGCGGCGGCCTACCAGGTGGCCGAGGTGATGCCCCAGGCCACCTACCGCATCGCCGAGCTCTATCACAGCTTCAGCCGCGAATTGATGGATTCGGAGCGGCCGGCCGGGCTCAGCGAACTGGAACAGGAACAATACGACATCCTGCTGGAAGAACAGGCCATCCCCTTTGAGGACCAGGCCATAGACACTTATGAGGCCAACGCGGCCCTGGCCAGGCAAGGGGTGTACGACAAATGGGTGGAAAAAAGCTTCGCCCAGCTCAGCCGGCTCTTTCCCGCCCGCTACGCCAAAGTGGAACGGGGGGAGGAAGCGGTGACGCGGCTACGTTGACGTGCCTCCGGGCATTCAGATGCAGAAGAACGGCCTGCCCGACCGCGCCTCGACAACGGTGGCCAAAAACCTTGTACCAGACACGTCACCCTGGCGCTCTTTCGTGTTCTTCGCGGTTTGTTCCGCTTCCGCTGCCCCATCAGGGCGTGGCCTTGCATTGGGCGGGGCGGAACTTGTCGTCAACCGTGCCGCCATCGCAGTGCCAAGAAATGTTCTCGCTGGCCATCACGGGGTAGAGCACAATGGTGTTGTTCGCACCCAGCTCGTGCAGGGCGCTTTCGTTATAGCTGATGGTGATGGCAACGGGGGCCCCGTCGCTGCCGGCACCGAGGGAAATGCTTTTCAGCCAGTCGCCGCTGTAGGTGTCCGGCGCGTCCAGCGCCAGGACGGAGGGATCGGTCTCCCATTCACCGGTCATCAGGTAATGTTCGGTCACAGCCGCTTTGAAGGCAGCGGCCACCACCAGTCCTTCCGTGATTTTGGCACGGGTTTTATAGTTTTTATATGCCGACACGGCAACGGTGGCCAATATCGCCATGATACCCATGGTGATGACGATCTCGACCAAGGTGAATCCGGCTTGCGCCGGACACTGCATTGCCGGTCTTGAATTACACCGGTACATAATCACTTCCCAGGCAAGCGAACAGCGATCACACGCACGACCGAAGCGCCGGACGGTCCCCCATACTATAGGGGGAAATCCTTCCGTCGCAGTGGCTTTGAGCCAAACTATTGACCCGGCAATTAAGGTTGTCGGGTCAATAGCGCGGCACAGCGAGGTACCGCCATTGGCGCGTGCCAATGCGAGCCCGCGAAATACCCGTCATTTCGCACAATGGCACCCGTATTTCGCGGGCGGCAATCAAACAGGTCAGGACGACCTGTTTGATTGCCGGGTTGATAGTGCGTTCTGTTCGTCTACGACTTGACAATCTTCTCCAGGTTGCTCACTTCGCACATAAGAGATTGGGGTCGATTTGGAAGCGTTGTGATTTCATTGCCTGACTCAAAAGAATCTGCAACAGCTCATTGTTTTTTCAGAGCAGACTGATCACTGCGTGCCCAGCGCTCCAATGCACCGGCCGAGGTCCGACGCTCAGCCCAGCGCTCATGATACAAAGAAATGGTCCGCAGCGGGAGTCGGAATCAAGACCGAAACGAGTGGCGCCGATCCGCCGGCCGCTCCTCCTCAGGAACGACCGGGAAAATACCGGGCAATCAAGCCCGGGCCGCTCTCTTCGCCGAACGCCGCAGGCGCGACAGCAGGCGCCGGGCCATGTCGCCGAACATCTCGGTCTGGGTGGGATGGGGATGAATGGCGTGGGCCACCTGGTCCAGCGTCATGTCGCCCGAGACCATCATCACCGCCTCGCCGATGAGCGTGTCGGCGTGATCCGCCAGGAAATGCACGCCGATGATGCGGTGGCTGACGCGGTCGGCGACGATTTTGATGAGGCCCTGGGTTTCGTTGTTGATCATGGCCTTGGCATCGATACTGACGGGGGTTTTCACCTCCACCGCGTCCACGCCCTGGGCCTTGGCCTGCGCCACCGACAGGCCCACGAAGGCCGCCTGGGGCCGGGTAAAGATCACGCCGCAGTCTTTGTTCTGGTCGTAACGGGCCTCCTCGCCCAAAATGGCGGCCGCCGCCACCCGGCCCTGCTGGCCGGCCGTGTGGGCCAGCATGAGGCCGCCGTTGACATCGCCCACGGCAAAGATATGGGGCACGTTGGTGCGGCAGCGGGCGTCCACTTTTACCACGCCGTTTTCCACCGCCACGCCGGCATTGCCCAAACCCAGGGGTTCCAACACCGGGCGTTTGCCGGTGGCCATGATGACGTAGTCGCACTCAAAGCTGTGGCACCGGCCCGCGCTGTCTTCGTATTCCAGGATCATGGCGCCTGGCACGCCTTTGATCTCCTTGACGCTCACCGATGTGTGCAGGGTGAGATTGGGGTCCTCGTTGAGCACGGCCGTGAGTTGCCCGGCCACTTCCGGCTCCACTTCCGCCAACACCCGGTCGCGGCCTTCAAACAGGGCCACTTCGCTGCCGAAATCCTGAAAAATCTGCGCCATTTCCATGCCGATGGCGCCCCCGCCCACCACGCCCAGGCGCGCCGGCCGGGCAGTCAGATTCCACACCGTATCGGAGGTGAGCACGCCGCCGCTGGACAGTCCCTCCCGGGCGCCGGTGATGGGCGGCACAAAGGGCGGCGCCCCGGTGGCGATCACGGCACACCCGAAGGTGATGTGCTCTCCCCGGGGCTCGGCGCCAAGCTGGGCGCGGACGAAGGGATCGTCGCTATTGCCCGAGCTGTCGATGAACAAGCGGTGCTCCGTCTCAAACGATGCAAAGCCCTGAATCAGTTTGACCTTGAGGCTGGTGTCGGTCTTGGCAGCCATGGCACCGCGGGTGGTCAGCACCTTGCGCCGGGTGGCCTGCAGGGCCTCCCAGTCCAGCCTGCCACCCGTGGTGCCGGTGACGCCCAGATGGCCGTCGTGGGCGCGGTCGCGCAGCCGGTCCGCCGCTGCCCGCCAGGCTTTGGAGGGAATGCAGCCGCGCCACAGGCACTCGCCGCCGGGGAAAGGCGCGTCGTTGACCATGGCCACTTTGAGGCCGTGTTCGGCCAGTTCCCGGGCGCAGTCCTCGCCACCGGGACCGCCACCGATGACCACCACGTCGTAGTCCCACTCGCCTTCGGGGATAGCCGGCCCCAGGGGTCCCATCCATTCTTCCGGCTGCTCGATTTTCTTCTTCAGCGCCCCCAGGAACACCGCCACTTCGGCACCGTTCACCACCCGGTGGTCGGCCGTGACCGTGAGCGGCATGCCCTTGTCACCGGCGGTGGAAATGGCCAGTATGGCTGCGGTGCCAGGGGTGGGGATGGCGTCGAAATAATCCACCCCCAGCATGCCCATGTTGGACACCATGAAAGTGGGATTGGTGTATTCTTCCGGTGCCAGGCGGCGCTTGCGGGCGCGGCCCACCAAGTCGCCCCAGGCCGCGTTCAGTTCTTCGAGTGTTTTGGATTCGCAGTGCCTGAGCACGGGCACCACCAGCCCGCCGCCCTCGGCGGCCACCGCCATGCCGATGTCCACATTGGACCGTTCCACCAGCTTGTCCACCGGCTGGTAAGCCATGTTGATGCGGGGGTATTCGCGGATGGCTTCGGCGCAGGCCTTGGCGATGGCCACGGTCACCGACACGCCTTTTTTCTTTGCCGCCTTGATCAGGGCTTCAGGCCGGGCGTGCACCATGGTGCGGAACGTGGGCATGGTCAGCGAGGCCGTCATGGAGTGGGCCACGGCTTTCTCCATGGCGCTCATGGGCCGGCCCTCGCCCGGCACCTGCACCTCCGACATCACGTGGGCGGGCACCGGCGCCACCACCTGCCCGGGCCGTTCCACGGGCTGGGCACCCAGCACGTCGGCGGCGACGATCACACCACCGGGTCCGCTGCCTTTGAGCGTATTCAGATTGACCTGCCGCTCTGCCGCCAGGCGCCGGGCCAGGGGCGTGGCCTGCTTGTTGTCCGGGCGCGGCGCCGGTCTGACGCCGGCGGCCGCCGGCGACAGCGCCGTGGTGGGGGGGGCGGCTGACTCGGCAGCGGCAGGGCCGGCGGCCGGGGCTGCGACTTTGGCAGCGGCTTCCAGCTCACCGCTCACGGCCTGCCCGGGCTCGGCCACCAGATAGCCCATGGCGGCGCCCACGGGAATCACGCTGTCCACCGGCGCCAGGGGGCCGGAGAGATAGCCTTCGCGGAACACTTCCACGTCCATCACCGCTTTGTCGGTTTCCACGGTGGCAACGACGTCGCCGCGCTCGATCTTGTCGCCGACGTTTTTCTCCCAACTCACCACCACGCCTTCGGTCATGGTGTCAGAGAGCTGGGGCATTTTAATGGTGTAGGTGACCCCTTCGGGGGACTGATCCGGCACCTCCACCGGCTGGGCTTCAGACGCCGCCACCGGCGCCGCTTCGGCTTCAACTGCCGGCTCGGGTGCGGGACTGGCCGCCACGGGTGCAGCCCCTGCATCCTGCACCTCATCGGCGCTGGCCACCAGGTAGGCAATGGGCTCACCCACGGGCACCACGCTGTCCACCGGCGCCAGGGGGCCGGAGAGATAGCCCTCGCGGAACACCTCCACGTCCATCACCGCTTTGTCGGTTTCCACGGTGGCAACGACATCGCCGCGCTCGATCTTGTCGCCGATATTCTTTTCCCAACTCACCACCACACCTTCAGTCATGGTGTCGGAAAGCTGGGGCATTTTGATGATGTAGGGCTCAGCCATTGGGAATGGGTTCCAAATCTAGATTTCCGAATTCTGGGATCGGTCAACGAGCGGCGGTCTCATCCTGCCCCCCTTTTAAAAAAGGGGGGGGGAACGAGAGCAACGCTGTTCGTTTTCGTCGTGCCTGACACGCAAGCGCTCAAGCCTTCCCAAACATCCTCAGCACCGCCGCCACCACATCGTTGGCATCAGGAATGGCGGCCTT
>DRLM01000015.1 GCA_011375345.1 Gammaproteobacteria bacterium | reverse complement strand
TCAGGGCGTAGCGGTAGGCGCGGATCAGATACAGGATCAGCATACGCATGAGCTGAGCTTTCGCCAATGCCGGCTGAGGGACGCAAAGAGCTCCTCATTGCTGCGGTGCAGGGCGTCGGATCGGCCTATTACCACGATGTCTAACCCACCCAAGGTATCTTGCTGAAGACGGAAGCTCTCACGAACCAGCCGCTTTAGCCGCTGCCGGTCGACCGATCGTCTGCCACAGCGCTTCGATACAACCAAGCCAAGGCGCGGATGGGGGAGTTGGTTGCGGAGGGCAAGAACGGTAAATCCCCCGTGGCTGTGGCGTTTCCCGTGGTTGAAAACACGCTGGTAGTCCTGTCGCTTGAGTAATCGATGGCTTTTGGGAAAACGCCAGCGCTCGCCGGTGACCAAGCTGGCTCAGGCGCTGAGCCGGACGCGGCCCTTGGCGCGCCTGTTTTTGATAATCATCCGACCCTTTGCTGTGCTCATGCGGGCGCGAAAGCCGTGGGTCCGCTTGCGACGTATCACGCTGGGCTGAAACGTTCTTTTCATGACATTTTCCGTAAACTTTACAGGGAATAGCGACGACCCAACCGTTACCGGAGTTGGCTCTTCGGCGAGCGGCGTAGGTTAGCCAGTTCGGTCTGCTGCTGTCAATAGAAAGTCCGTGGCCGGACGGTCGGCAGTGTGGATAAGTTGAATGAAGGGGTATAGACTCACTGCGCTCGCCAGGTCCGCTCCTGGGCCGCATTCTGTGACAGTATTTGTAACGTGGCAAACCGTGAAAGGGGCACCCGCTTGGAATCTTCTGTGTGGCAGAAGTGCATGGCCTGTCTGGAGGCCGAGTTGTCTCCGCAACAGTTCAATACCTGGATACGGCCCCTCCATGCGGTTGAGGAAGGCAGACGTTTGCGGCTGCTGGCGCCCAACCGGTTTGTGCTGGATTGGGTGAATGAGCGCTTTTTTGAGCAGATTTCCACCCTGGCCAAGCGCCACGGGAGTGATCAGGTGGAAACGGTTTGTCTGGAGATAGGCAGCCAGGATAAAACCACTGCCAGACCCAAAAAGCGGGAGAACAATGTGCCGGGTTTTCGGCGCCGGACTGATGACAGGCGCTCCGGCGTGGTCTCGAATCTCAAGCCGGACTTTACTTTTGAAAGTTTTGTGGAAGGCAAGTCCAACCAGCTGGCTCGCGCAGCCTCGATACAGGTGGGCGAGAATCCGGGCCTGGCCTACAACCCCTTGTTTATCTACGGGGGCGTCGGGCTGGGCAAGACCCATCTGATGCATGCGGTCGGCAACCTGATGGTCAAGAACAACCCCGATGCCCAGGTATTGTATCTCCACTCGGAACGCTTCGTGGCGGATATGGTCAAGGCGCTGCAGCACAATAAAATTGACGATTTCAAGCGTCTGTATCGCTCTGTGGATGCGCTGCTCATTGACGACATTCAGTTTTTTTCCGGCAAAGAGCGATCTCAGGAAGAATTCTTCCATACGTTCAATGCCTTGCTGGAGGGTCAGCAGCAGATCATCCTGACCTGTGACCGCTACCCAAAGGAAGTGGATGGGCTGGAGGAGCGCTTGAAATCACGTTTCGGTTGGGGCCTGACCGTGGCTATCGAACCGGCGGAATTGGAGACCCGGGTGGCCATTCTCATGAGCAAGGCGGCGCAGATGAATACCGACTTGACACCTGAGGTCGCATTTTTTGTCGCCAAGCGCATTCGGTCCAATATCCGGGAACTGGAAGGGGCATTGCGTCGGGTGGTCGCCAACGCCCGCTTCACCGGTCGGGCAATTACCCTGGATTTTGCCAAGGAAGCGCTCAAGGATTTATTGGCGTTGCAGGAGAAGCTGGTCACCATAGAGAATATTCAAAAGACCGTGGCCGAGTATTACAAAATACGCCTCGCGGACCTCCTGTCAAAGCGCCGCACGCGCTCCGTTGCCAGGCCGAGACAAATGGCCATGGCCCTGGCGAAAGAACTCACCAATCACAGCCTGCCGGAAATCGGTGATGCCTTTGGGGGGCGGGACCATACCACCGTACTGCACGCCTGCCGGAAAGTCGCTGAGCTGAAAGACGAAGACCACCGGTTCAGGGATGATTTCACCAACCTGTTGAGAATCCTGTCTGCATAGTGTGCCCAAGCTGTGGACAAAGTCAGGGGCCACGGTGGACAGCGCAGATATTCACAATCTGTCCACGGGCTCCACACGGTTTGCCGGGGCCGGTAATAACAGGATACTGTGTGTAGTAATAGATTGATTTTAATATCAAATACAGAGTTATTCACCCTTAACAGACGGGCTAACAGTAATAAATATTGTTTTTAGGTACAAAGTAATGAAGATAACCGTCAACCGAAATGTCATTTTGCCACCGTTGCAGATGTTGATTGGGGTGGTGGAACGACGCCAGACTTTGCCGATTTTGTCTAACGTATTAATTAAATTAGAAAAATCGCAAGCAATAGTGACCGCGACAGACCTTGAGGTGGAAATGGCTGTAACGGTGGGCGTCAGTGATGGTGATGGGGAGGAAGGCCGCTGTACCCTGCCGGCGAGGAAGTTCGTGGACATATGTCGGGCACTCGGGGACGAGGTAGTGCTTGATATGAATGTTGAAGGCGAGAAGTGTGTGATCAAAGCGGGCCGGAGTCGCTTTAAGCTGGCGACGCTTCCGGCTGATGAATTTCCCAACGTCGGTGCGGTTGAGGGAAGTTTGCTTTTTTCTGCTGAAGAGACGGCGTTGGCATCGCTGTTCAGTGCAACACAGTTCGCCATGGCGCAGCAGGACGTGAGGTACTACCTCAATGGGATGTTGTTGGATTTGTATCCCGGGGAAGTGCGGGCAGTTGCAACAGATGGCCACCGATTGGCGGTGGCCAAACGGGAGCTTCAGGTTGAAATACCGGATAATCAACAGTTTATAGTTCCACGCAAGGCGGTGATGGAGTTGACGCGTTTGCTGGTGAGGGAAAATTCAAAAGTCGCGGTGTACCGGTCGGACAAGCATCTGAGGCTCCAGACCAGCGATTGGGTATTTACCACCAAACTTGTTGATGGCCGGTTTCCCGAATATCAGCGGGTGATACCGGAAGGAGCGGATAAATTGGTCTTGATAGACAGAGAGGCACTGCGGCAGGCACTGGTGCGCGTGTCAATATTGACCAATGAGAAATACAAAAGCGTCCGGATTGTGGCAGAGCGGGGCGTGATGAGAATCCAGGCCAACAATCCGGAGCAGGAAGAGGCGGTGGAGGATGTACCCGCCAGTTATGACAGCGAAGCTGTGGAAATTGGTTTTAATGTCAGTTACCTGTTGGACGTGTTGTCGACGGTGAAGACGGACAATGTCGAGATTCGCCTGTCTGATCCCAGTAGTTGTTGCTTGATTGCCGGCGAAGGTGATGATACGTGTCAGTACGTGATCATGCCGATGCGATTGTAGAGTGATGATGATAATCTGACAGCGTCCGTGGCGCGTTTCAAGTATGTGCGTCTGTTGGGTTTCAGAAACATTTCTGAAGCCGAGTTTTTTCCTCATCCTCATGTCAATGTACTGATCGGGCCCAATGGCGCGGGTAAGACTAACGTCCTGGAGGCGCTTTATTTTCTTTCCCGCGGGGACTCGTTTCGGTGCCATCGACCGGGCCCGTTGGTTGCGCACGGGTCGCCGTCCTTCAGTGTTTTTGGGAAACTGGATGAACCCAGGTCCGTTGGGGTGGGTTTTGGAGCCGGAAAACGGTTGGCGCGTGTCAACGGTAATCCGGTGGAAAAGCGTTCGATGCTGGCGTCCGCCTTGCCGGTTTTTTATTTTGGTCCTGACGCATGTGACTACGTGGACGACGGGCCGGGGGTACGCCGTCGCTTTCTTGATTGGGGCCTGTTTCACGTGGAACAGGATTACGCCAGTGTGTGGCAACAGTATCGTAAGGCGTTGCAGCAAAGAAATGCCTTATTGCGGAACAACGTTTCCAGCACTGCGGACTATGATGTGTGGAACAGCGCCCTGGCGGAGTTTGGCAGGCGAATTGAACTGTGGCAACGTCGGTATGTGGGCGAGCTGATACCCCATGTGACGGCATTCCTCGAAGTGTTGGGAATTCCTCACAGTGTGACGATGGATTACTTTCCAGGGTGGAGGGGGGACGAGGGACTGGAGCAACTGTTAAGCAACTCAGTGGGACGGGACCTCAGGGCAGGTTTTACCCGGGCCGGAGTTCATGTTTGTGACTTGATTATTCTTGCGGATGGCCGGCCGGCGGCCGCTATGCTGTCGCGCGGTCAGCGGAAAAACGTGAATATCGCTTTGTGGCTGGCACGCGCCCGGTTGCAAGCGGCGCACCGTGGCGTTGATCCAGTGTTGCTCGTGGATGATCTGCGCTCGGAACTGGATAGGGAGCAGTTTGGCCGGGTGCTGGAGCTGATCATAGCTGAAGATGCGCAGTGTTTTTTTACGGATACAGACCGGGATTCGTGGTGTGGGCCGCGTGGCCGGGCCGGAGCGCTGTTTCACGTGAAACAAGGGAAGATCACTCACCACCAGTGCCACGACAAACTTCCTGTAACAGATTGAGTCAATTTGTAAAACTCCAAACGTGCTATACTCCCGCGCTTGTCCAAGGAGTTTTTCATGACCGCACAGCCGGATACCTACGATTCCTCAAACATCAAAGTACTGCGGGGCCTTGATGCCGTCCGCAAGCGACCCGGAATGTATATCGGGGATACCGATGACGGCACCGGTTTGCATCACATGGTCTTTGAAGTGGTTGACAATGCCATCGACGAGGCCCTAGCTGGCTATTGTTCGGAAATCCAGGTGACCATCCACAACGACGGCGCGGTCACCGTGGCCGACGACGGGCGCGGAATACCCGTGGACATTCATCCTGAAGAAGGCCGTTCCGCCGCTGAAGTTATCATGACAGTACTTCATGCCGGCGGAAAATTTGACAGCGATTCCTATAAAGTATCCGGTGGCCTCCATGGCGTGGGGGTGTCCGTGGTCAATGCGCTTTCCGATACCCTGGCACTCACCATCCACCGTAACGGGAAAACCTACAAGCAGGAATACCGCCTCGGCGAGCCCCTTGCGCCCCTTCGGGAGACAGGCTCCACAGACAAAACAGGTACTGAAATCCGCTTCAAGCCGAGCGCACTGATTTTCAGCGACACCGAATACCATTACGACATTCTGGCGAAGCGCTTGCGGGAACTGTCATTCCTCAACCCGGGGATATGCATTCGCCTCAATGACGAGCGGTCTGAAAAACACGATATATTTCAATACGAAGGCGGTATCAAAGCCTTTGTGGAGCATCTCAATAAAAATAAAAACCCTATTCACCCCACGGTCATCTATTTCTCGGCAGAGCGCGAGGGGCTGGTCGTCCAGGTCGCCATGCAGTGGATCGATGCCTATCAGGAAACGCTGTTTTGTTTCACCAATAATATTCCTCAGAAAGACGGTGGCACCCATCTCGCCGGGTTTCGCAGCGCCCTGACGCGCACGCTCAATCAATACATTGAGCGCGAGGGACTGGCAAAGAAGGCCAAGGTCAATACCACTGGAGATGATGCCCGCGAGGGCCTGACCGCCGTGTTGTCCGTCAAGGTTCCCGATCCGAAGTTTTCTTCCCAGACCAAAGACAAACTGGTGTCCTCCGAAGTCAAACCCATCGTAGAGTCTGTGGTGGCCGAGCGTCTGAACGATTTTTTGATGGAAAATCCCACGGAAGCAAAAGCCGTGGTGGGAAAAATCATTGATGCGGCACGGGCCAGGGAAGCCGCGCGCAAGGCCAGGGAAATGACACGTCGCAAAGGCGTGTTAGACGTCGCGGGTCTGCCAGGAAAGCTGGCCGACTGCCAGGAAAAGGATCCCGGTGCTTCGGAATTGTTCCTGGTTGAGGGCGACTCCGCGGGCGGCTCCGCCAAACAGGGTCGCGATCGCCGCTATCAGGCTATCCTGCCTTTGCGCGGCAAGATCCTGAATGTGGAAAAAGCCCGGTTTGACAAGATGTTATCGTCAAACGAGATTGCCACCCTGGTAACCGCTTTGGGCTGCGGTATTGGCCGCGAAGAGTACAATCCGGACCGGCTGCGCTATCATCGCATCATCATTATGACCGATGCCGATGTAGATGGCTCCCATATCCGTACTCTGCTGCTAACCTTTTTCTACCGCCAGATGCCGGAGCTGGTGGAACGAGGCCATCTCTACATCGCTCAACCTCCTTTGTACAAACTGAAAAAAGGGAAGCAAGAGCGCTACGCGAAGGACGACGCCGAACTCAATGCCTATCTGCTGGACAATGCCCTGCACAAGGCCAAGCTGCATGTCTCCGAAGACGCACCTGCCATGCGGGACGAGGCGGTGGGTGAGCTGGCGCGCCAATACATCGCCGTTGACGCCATGATCAGGCGCCTTTCCCGGCGCTTTCCCCTGGCCGTACTCAAAGCAATGCTGCATCTGCCCCGCCTGAGTTTTGCGGCCTGCGCTGATTCAGTGCTTGTGCAACAGTGGCTGGCTGCTCTCAACCAGGCGATGGCCAGAGACGGTCGCGACGGACCGACCTACACTCTGACTGTTACGCACAGTGGTGGCACTGACCGTTGTGACATCAAGGCTGAAGAACATCACCACGGCGTGACCCAGGTTTACGACATACCCGCTGAGTTTTTCAATTCCGCGGAATACGCGCAAATCGCCGATCTGGCGCAGCGCCTGGACGGGCTGTTGGGTGATGACGCATATGTGGAAAAAAACACTAAAAAACAACATGTTGAAAAGTTCGAAGACGCCTTGGACTGGCTCATGAACGAAGCAAAACGAGGCCAGGACATCCAGCGTTACAAAGGTTTGGGCGAGATGAATCCAGACCAGCTGTGGGAAACCACCATGGATCCGGCCACCCGCCGCCTGTTGCGGGTGAACATCGAAGATGCCGTTGCCGCCGATGAGATATTCACCACCTTAATGGGCGATCAAGTGGAACCGCGCCGGGATTTCATTGAGCAAAACGCCCTGTCGGTGATTCATCTGGACGTATAAGACGCCCCACCTCCGGTTCCGGTGGAACTCAGCGCAGGGCGGCCAATGCGGCGCCTTTCAAGCCCACTTCCGTGTCCATAACGATATCCACGGGCATGGCTGCTGTGAGTGGCTGCATGCGTCCTTTGTCGTGAAAAGCCGCCAAAAACGGCCCCTGCCGCAATTCATCCACCAATTTGGGCGCAATGCCCCCGGCAAGGTAGACACCGCCGAAGGGCAACGTCACCAGCGCCAGCTCCCCCGCGACTGTGCCGTACAAGCGTACAAACAGAGCCACCGCCTGCGATGCGTTGGGGTCGCGGCCGGCACGGGCCGCTGCCGCAATAGCGGCGCCCGGATCTTCCGCCCCGCTGAGCAGTGGCGGACAATCCGGATTACCAGGGGTGTTGCGCTGCCAGAAGTAGCGATAAATGTTGACCAGCCCGGTGCCCGATACCAGGCGCTCCCACGACACCCTGCCGAAACGATCACGCAGCTGAGCCTGCAGCGCAGTTTCCTCCTCGCTGCGCGGCGAAAACGCCAGATGCCCCCCCTCGGACGGCAGTACTTCGAGGCCGCTGTCCAGGCGGAGCACTTGTGCAACTCCCAGCCCCGTGCCCGCCCCCACCACCAAAGCGGGTGCATCGGGCCGCCGGACGCCGGATTGCAAGGACACCAAATCCGTGGGATTCAGCGCGCTGACACCCAAACCCACCGCATAAAAGTCATTGACCAGCCGCACCGCCACGGTGTCACCCAGCTGCCGGGCCAGCGACTGTGACTCCAGCGTCCAGGGCAGATTCGTCACCCGCGCTGTCTGGTTTTGACTGTCAACGGGACCGGCCACGGCGAAACAGGCGGCGTCAATTCCTTGGAGGACATGCTTTGGCTGCCGTGCCAAAAAGCTGTCCAGCAGCGCCTCAAAGCGGTCAAAATCCCTACTGGAAAAACGCACCACCTCGCCGAAGACGGGCACGCCGGCGCGGTACTCCACCACTTGAAGCAGCGTTTTGGTACCGCCGATGTCGCCGGCCAGAACCTTCACGAGATCAGTTCTTTGGGCAACAGCGCCGCCGCCTCCGCGTCAACGTACCACTCAAATTCGCCCCGGGGGTTAATGAGCTGAACAGGATAAGGCGGGGTGGCGACCGCGGTAAACACATCCCGCAGAATATCTGCCTTGCCTCTCCCACTCACCATCAGGAGCACGTGCCGCGCTTCTTCGATCACTGGCAGGGTCAGCGTGATGCGCCAGGTTTTAAGCTGCTCCACCCAGACGGCCTCCACCAGACGGGCCCGCTCGTGCAGCACTGGTGTGCCGGGGAACAGGGAGGCCACGTGCCCGTCGTTGCCCAGGCCCAGCAGGACGAGGTCGAACTGCACAATGCCCCTGGCCGAAAGGGGTAGTTTGGCTGTCAGTGCCGTCGCATAGCGGGTCGCGGCCTCATTGGGGTCCGCCGCCTCTCCTTCCATGCGGAAGATATTGGAGGATGGAACAGGAATATGGTCAAACAGCGTTTCGCGCGCCATGCGGTAATTACTGTCGGGGTGATCCGGCGGAACGTTGCGCTCATCACCGAAATAGAACCACACTTTGTTCCAATCCACCTCGCGGGCGTAACGCGCCTCCCGCAGTGCCGAATACAGAGCCCGCGGCGTGGAACCGCCCGAGAGCGCAACGAAAAAGCCATTCCGGGCCGCGACTGCCTCGCGCGCCAGCTCCACCCAACGCGCCGCCACGGCCTGGGCGAGGGCGTCCAAATCCGGGTTCACATGCAGCTGTCCTACCATCATCGCTGTACTCCGGGAATGTTTCGGGGAAACTCAGTGGCAAACCCGCAACGCCAGGCGGGCTTGTTCAACAAATTGCAGCGCGGCGGCGTAAATCTCCGGTGAAACAGCGCGGGCCCTGTCGTCGCAGTCCGCATAGAAGAATCCTACGGGTTTCTTGTCGAAGTGCAACGCCGCCAGAACAAAACCCTGCCCCGGTGCGAGCGTGGCGAACTCCGGCGGCAGCAGCTGGCGCCAGCCTCCGTCGCGCTGCGGGTCAAACAAATACTCCCCGCCTTTGATGAGCACCTGGGAAAACAGGTCACTGTGGCCGTTAATGGGGCGGCTCAAGGCCGCTTTCAAGGGCTCCGTCCCTTCCCCCACGGCGAGCCTCGCCGCGTAACGGCTGCGGTCGGGGCTCACCAGGCAAAGCACAACGCGGTCACAGCCCGCTCCGTCGCGCATGGCCTCCATCACCTTTACAAAAACGGCATTGAGACGCGCCTCACTGGTGATCAGGCGCGTGATGTCCTGCATGTAGCGTAGTTGCAGTGAAGCGTCACCGCCAGGCCCGGCCGGGGTGGCCGTATCCTGGAAGCTCGGGGTGGATGGCGCCGCTGCTGGTGCCCTGGCGTGGACGAAAAAAGCCAGGCGCCGCGCCCAGCGCGCCACCGCAGGATCCTGGCCGTCGTGCAGCGCCGGTGTGAGCGAGCGGGGGTTCAGGCCGTATTCGCCGGAAAGATTGCAGGCCATTTCGAAAGAATCCTCCAAGGCGGTGGCAATGGTGTCTCTCGTCAGCCCGGTCGCGGTGGCCATGGTCTCCAGCAGTTCTTGGATACTGCTCCCGTTGTCACTGCTGCCGGTTGCGGCGTACAAACCGCTCACCGCCTGATTGGCACAACACGCCAGAGCGTGTTGTAACCCCGCCGCGGACCGCAGGACCCCTTTGACCTTCGGAGGCACCCCTCCCATGCTGTCGACCACAGTGGCGGGAAACTCCCACCCGGCGGCAATGTCCTGGGAGATGGCATCAAAACCGGTGCCCAGCACCTGTTTGGCCGCCTGGCACGGCGAAAGACCGTCCCTGGTTTGCAGTGCCTGGATGCTCAGGTAAGCCTCCGGCAGGCAATACGCCACCGCCGCCTCCCCCAGGTTATACAGCAAGGCGCACACATAAGCTTGCTCCACATCCCTGACACCGGCTTTGAAACCCACCTGGCGGACGAAATTGGCGGCAATGAAGGCCCGCACCAGAAGCCGGTTCATGTCGATGGCGGGATGTTGATTCTGAAATGTCTCGATGAGCTTTAGGGTCAGGGTGAGGGTGTTGACCGTCTCGAAACCCAGCAATACCACGGCGCGGGAGATGGCGGTGACGCTGCCTGCACCACGGTTGTAGTAGGCAGAGTTGGCCAGGCGCAGCAACTTGGTGCTCATATGCGCGTCGTTCATCACCGCCTGGGCCACTTCCATGGCATTGCTGGCCGGGTCCCCGCTCACCTTTCGCACCCGGTTCATGGTGGTGCTGAAGATAGGCAAATCCCCCAGACGCTCCATGGCCGCGCGCAACTGCGCCATGGTCGCCTCGTGTGTGGGGCCCGGAGGCGTGTTCTTTTCCGTTGATTTTTCAGCCGTTTCCTGCATTCCCTAGGTCCTGGGGCGGGTGCCGTGGGCGAGCGCTGCGCTGCCTATGGGGTTGTCGGTAAGCGGGCTGACTCACTTGACCCCGAACCGCCCCGGTTGCGGAAAAGCCGCCCTGCTCAGCGGACTCGGGTGAGGATGAGAAAACTGTAGCTCCAGGGATTGTCGTCGTCCGCCTCGTGATCGGCGTGGAAAATTTCCCGCCAGTCTTGCGCGCGGTACTCGGGAAAAAAGGCATCGCCATCGAAACGGCCATGTACCAAGGTCAGGTAGAGGCGCTGTGCCCGCGGCAACAGCTGCCGGTAGAAGGAGGCGCCGCCGATCACCATGACCTCCCCGCTGCTGCCAGCGGCACCGAGTGCCTTCTCGATGTCGGGCGCGACAAGCACCCCCTCGGGGTGAAACGCCGGGTCACGGGAGACCACAATATTGCACCGCCCGGGCAGCGGTCTGCCGATAGACTCAAAGGTCTTGCGTCCCATCAGTACCGGCTTGCCAAGGGTGTGCCGGCGAAACCACGCCATGTCCGCGGGCAAATGCCAGGGCAGCCGGTTCTCCAGGCCGATTACACGGTTTTCCCCCATGGCCGCGATCAAGGCGATGTGGCTCATACCGCCACCGGCGCCTTGATGGCGGGATGCGCCCGGTAGTCCTCAAGGGTGAAGTCGTCGTAGCGAAACTCAAAAATAGACGTGACTGCGGGGTTCAACCTCATGGTGGGCAGTGGGCGCGGCTGTCGCTTCAATTGCTGCCGGGCCTGCTCCAGGTGATTGCTGTACAGATGGGCATCTCCCAGGGTATGAACGAACTCGCCGGGTTTAAGCCCGGTGACCTGGGCCATCATTTGCGTCAGCAGGGCATAAGACGCGATATTGAAGGGCACGCCCAGGAAGATATCCGCACTGCGCTGGTAGAGCTGGCAGGACAGGCGGCCCGCAGCGACGTAAAACTGAAACAGTGTATGACAGGGGGGCAGCGCCATGCGCTCCACTTCGGCCACATTCCAGGCGCTGACTAGCAGCCGGCGGGAGTCCGGTTCGGTTTTGATGGCCTGCTCCACCTGGGCGATCTGGTCGATGTGGCCGCCGTCCGGCCGCGGCCAGGAGCGCCACTGATGGCCGTACACCGGGCCCAGCTCCCCGTTTTCGTCGGCCCACTCATCCCAGATTGTAACCCCGTTATCGTGCAGATATTTGACGTTGGTGTCGCCGCGCAAAAACCACAGCAGCTCGTGAATGATGGAACGCACATGCAGCTTTTTGGTGGTCAGCAACGGAAAGCCTGCGCCAAGATCAAAGCGCATTTGATAACCAAACACGCTGCGGGTACCGGTGCCGGTACGGTCGTGTTTTTCCACACCGTGGTCCAGCACGTGGCGCATCAGATTCAGGTATTGCCGCATGGGACTGAGTGAATTTATGAACGTGGTCCGGAAACGGGCGCCGACCTTGCCCCGGCGCGGCAAGCCCGGCCCAACAACGCCGCCCCGGCCACAATCAACGGCGTGGACAAGACCTGTCCCATGGTGAGCCAGCCGAAAGCAAGATAGCCCAGCTGGGCGTCGGGTACGCGCACGAATTCCACCGCGAAACGAAAGACGCCGTAGCCCAGCAAAAACAAGCCGGATACCGCCCCCGCCGGTCTGGGTTTGCTCGAATACCACCACAGCAGCGCAAACAATACCGCCCCTTCGAGAAACGCTTCGTACAACATGGACGGGTGCCGGGGCAGCGGGCCGCCGGTGGGAAACACCATGGCCCAGGGCGCATCCGAGACCTTGCCCCACAGCTCGCCGTTGATGAAATTGCCGATGCGTCCGCAGCCCAGGCCGATGGGGGCCAGTGGCGCCATGAAGTCGGTCACCCCCAGGAAGGGCTTGCCCTGCTTGCGGCCGAACAGCCACATGGCCACAATGACGCCGAGCAGACCGCCGTGGAAAGACATGCCCCCTTCCCACACCTTTAACATGCGCAGGGGGTTTTCCAGATAGCTGTCGAAATCGTAAAAAAGAATGTATCCGACCCGTCCCCCCAGTACCGCCCCCAGCGCGCCGTAGAAAATGAGATCGCCGACCTGCTGGTCGTTCCAGCCGGAGCCCGGCCGCGCAGCCCGGCGCCGGCCCAGCCACCACGCCGCCGCGAAACCGGCGAGGTACATCAAACCGTACCAATGGACTTTTACAGGGCCCAGATGGATGGCCACCGGGTCGATATCGGGGTACGTCAGCATGGCTGCAAGTATACCCTCAAGTCGGCCGCACGCGGCAGAAAAAAGCTTTCAAACAAACAGTTTCAGAAATGGCCGGGTGCGCAGGGTGGCCCTGTTCCAGGATGTGCAGGCGAGGGTCCGGATGAGGGCTGGTTTTCACCACCGTTGCCGCCAGCCGCTCGGCCCGCAAAGGGTAGGAGCAGGAACAGAGGACCCCAGCAGGCCGTCCCTGGCCGGCAACTGCATAGCCGCCCGCTTGTGAAGCGCTGGTAGGCGGCAGTGATCCCGATGGCCGCATCGCCGGTTTTGCCTGGCCCCAGCTCAGCGGGACCGCCGCGGCCTTGAGTGGCGACAGCAGCCGCGGGTTTTGAGCTTCCCCCGGAAACGGGCCTGGGCCTGACCGCGGGCGATGCGGATGGTTTTTCATTGTTGCGCACCCATCTGAGGGCTTGCATTGAATTACATTCCGGATTCACTCATATTGAGTGCTCATCATAATGCGGCGGCATGTCCGTTCGCAGACAACAACACCGGCCGTGGCTCTGATATTTCCCTCTGTCAGGGGGGGGAGGGTAGAACTTTGGTTTCAGCACAAGGTTCGAGCGTCTGCCCCCATCCCGACCTGGTCTCTGGGGGGCAGAGGGGAAGGCGCCTGAGTAGCTGCCACTAGCCTTCCGATCTGTTGGGAACGATGAGCAAAGCATTGGAAACAACCCGCATGCCTGGTTGGCGTGCCCATCTGGTTTTGGGTTTCGCCGAGCGGCGGGGAAAAACCCTTCCCGTTCGCCGCAGCCATCAGGGTCCCCTGCGGGTCCAGCGTCCGTTCTATCCCGAATCCGACGGCAGCTGCCACATGTACCTGCTGCATCCTCCGGGCGGGGTGGTGGGCGGGGACCGCCTGGACGTGCATGTGAGTATGGCAAGTGGCAGCGCCGTGCTGACCACGCCGGCGGCCAATAAGTTCTACCGCAGCGAGGGCGTGTTGGCGGAGCAGGCCCAGCATCTGACCGTGGGTGGCGGCGCCGCGCTGGAGTGGCTGCCCCAGGAGACCATCGTCTTCTCCGGTGCCGCAGTCCGTGCACAAACCCGTGTGGACCTGGGCACGGGCGCCCGCTTCATAGGCTGGGACGTTACCTGCCTGGGCCGGCCCGGCGCCGGGGAGCGTTTCGACCGCGGGTGCTACACCCAGCGCTGGGACATCCGGCGGGCGGGGCGGGTGCTGTGGTGGGAGCGGGGGGAATACCCCGGCGGCGGCGCTTCGCTGTCCGCCCCCTGGGGCTTGCAAGCGCAGCCGGTGTTCGGCACGCTGGTGGCGGTACACAAGGATCCGGCTTTGATTTCCGCCCTGCGCGATGCCCTACCGTGTTCCGGCAACGGCGGGCGCTTTGTTGTGAGCCAGTTGGATGAAGTGTTACTTTGTCGCTATCTCGGTCCCCATGCGGCGGAGGCCATGGCGCGGTTCGCCACCGCCTGGGAGATTTTGCGGCCGGCCGTGTTGGGGAAAGCGGCGTGCCGGCCGCGGATTTGGGCAACTTGAAAGGGAGGAGGAATGGAGCTTTCGCCTAAAGAAAAAGATAAGTTGCTGGTCTTCACCGCGGCCTTGCTGGCGGAGCGCCGCAAGGCCCGCGGCCTGAAGTTGAATTATCCGGAAGCCGTTGCCTTGATTTCCGCCGCCGTGATGGAAGGCGCGCGGGACGGCAAAACCGTGGCCGAACTCATGAGCGAGGGCGCAGGCTTGCTCTCACGCGACGACGTGATGGAGGGCGTTGCGGAAATGGTGCCCGAAGTGCAGGTAGAAGCCACATTTCCCGACGGGACCAAGCTGGTCACTATTCATCACCCCATTCAATAACACGAAAACAAGTATCTCTGAATCTGAGAAGCCACATTTCGTAGTGTGTTTTTTTTGCTTCTCCCCTGTGCAGGCTTTGAGAGCATTCAATGCGGCGCCGGCGCGTTTCGGTGCCGTGTGCTTGGGCTGCTGCACAAGAGGCACCAACAAAAGGTGCGGGAGGCACATCACCGCGCCGGCACCGTCAGTGCGAACACCAACTACAAGGAGGCGTCATGATTCCCGGACAAATTGTGACACGCAGCGGCGAAATCAAGTTAAACGCAGGCCGCGATACGCTACGTCTGACAGTCACCAACACCGGCGACAGGCCGGTGCAAGTGGGTTCCCATTATCACTTCTTTGAAACCAACGAAGCACTGGATTTTGATCGGGAGGCATCGTGGGGGAAACGCTTGAACATTCCCGCCGGCACTGCCGTGCGCTTCGAGCCCGGCCAGCGCCGCGAGGTGGAACTGGTGGGTTACGCCGGCGAGCGGCGGGTGTACGGCTTTCAGGGCCGGGTCATGGGAAACTTGGGGGATAAAAAATGAGCCGCATCAGCCGCGAGGCGTATGCCGAGATGTATGGCCCCACGGTGGGCGACCGGGTGCGCCTGGGTGATACCGCGCTGTGGTTGCAAGTGGAGGAGGACCGCACCGTTTATGGCGAAGAAGTGAAGTTCGGTGGCGGCAAGGTCATCCGCGACGGCATGGGCCAGAGCCAGCGCAGTGCCGCTGAGGTGGTGGACACGGTCATTACCAACGCCTTGATACTCGATCACTGGGGCGTGGTCAAAGCGGACATCGGGTTGAAAGACGGCCGCATTGCCGCCATCGGCAAGGCGGGCAATCCCGATGTGCAGCCGGGGGTGGACATGGTTATCGGTCCTGGCACAGAAGCCATCGCCGGCGAGGGACTGATCGCCACCGCCGGGGCCATCGACGCCCATATTCACTTCATCTGCCCTCAGCAGGTGGAAGAGGCGCTGATGTCCGGCATCACCACCATGATTGGCGGCGGCACCGGCCCGGCGGCGGGCACCAACGCCACCACCTGCACTCCCGGTCCCTGGTATATCCAGAAAATGTACCAGGCGGTGGATGATTTGCCCATGAACTTCGGTTTTCTCGGCAAGGGCAACGCCAGCCTGCCCGGGGCCTTGGAAGAACAAATTGCCGCCGGCGCCATGGGGCTGAAACTGCACGAAGACTGGGGCACCACCCCCGCCGCCATCGACAACTGCCTGAGCGTGGCGGACAGGATGGACGTGCAAGTGGCCATTCACACTGACACCCTGAACGAATCCGGTTTCGTGGAAAACACCCTGGCCGCCTTCAAAGGCCGCGCCATCCACACCTATCACACCGAAGGCGCCGGGGGCGGTCATGCGCCGGACATCATCAAAGCCTGTGGCGAGGCCAATGTACTGCCCTCCAGCACCAACCCTACCCGGCCCTACACGGTGAACACGGTGGACGAGCATTTGGACATGCTCATGGTATGCCATCATCTGGATCCGGGCATCCCCGAAGACGTGGCCTTTGCCGAAAGCCGCATCCGGCGTGAGACCATCGCCGCCGAAGATATCCTGCACGACCTGGGCGCCTTCAGCATGATCGCCTCCGACTCCCAGGCCATGGGCCGGGTGGGGGAAGTCATTTGCCGCACCTGGCAGACGGCACACAAAATGAAGGTGCAGCGCGGCAGCCTGGCGGAAGACACGGCCGAGCACGACAACTTCCGCGCCAGGCGTTACGTGGCCAAGTACACCATCAACCCTGCCATCACCCACGGCATTGCCCACGAGGTGGGCTCCATCGAGGCGGGCAAGCTGGCGGATATCGTATTGTGGAAGCCTGCCTTCTTCGGCGCCAAACCGGCGATGATCATCAAAGGGGGCATGATTGCCGCCGTGCCCATGGGCGATCCCAACGCATCGATTCCCACGCCCCAGCCCGTGCACTACCGCCACATGTTCGGTGCCCTGGGGCGGGCCGTGGCCCAGACCAGCGTGAGCTTTGTCTCACAAGCGGCCCTGGCGGCGGATGTGAAAACGCGTTATGGCCTGGGCAAAAACGTGTTGGCGGTCAAAGACACGCGCAGCGTGCGCAAGCAGGATCTCATTCATAACTGCTGTCAGCCCAGGATGGAAGTGGATTCGCAGACCTATCAGGTGCGGGCCGACGGGGAATTGCTGGTATGCGAGCCGCTGGCGGAACTGCCCCTGGCGCAACGTTATTTCTTGTTTTAGCCTTGGCCATCCAACTGCCACGTCCCCCCTTTGAAAAGGGGGCTGGGGGGATCAGAACCACCCATGCTGGACATCACCGAACGTCTCGCTGAACCGCAACCCGCCCGGGCCACCCTGACCTTGCCTTTTGAATTGCGTCAAAAAAGCCGCCTGAGATGCCGTTTGGACGACGGCCGGGAGGTGGGCCTGTTATTACCGCGTGGCACGGTGTTGCGCAGCGACGATTGTTTGCGCGCGAGCAACGGCGAGGTGGTGTTGGTGCAGGCGGCGGCCGAAGAGGTGTCCACCGCGCGGGCCGGTTCCCACCGCCTTTTGCTGCGCGCCGCCTATCATCTGGGCAACCGCCACGTGCCCGTGCAACTGGGGGAAGGCTTTGTGCGATATCTTGGCGACCACGTGCTGGACCGGATGCTGCGGGAGATGGGTTTGCAGGTGGGACGGGAACAGGCGCCCTTCGAGCCGGAAAGCGGGGCGTACCGCCATGAGCATTGAGCAGGCCTCGCCCGCCCTGCTGCGCCTGTTGCAACTCACCAGCCCGGCGCTGCCCACCGGCGCCTATGCCTATTCCCAGGGCCTGGAGTATGCCGTTCACGCCGGCTGGCTGCGTCATGAAGACGCGGTGAGCGGCTGGCTGGGCGGCATCCTGGCACAGGGTCTGGCGCGGCTGGACGTGCCCCTGCTGGCCCGTTTATACCGGAGCTGGGAGGCGGACGACGGCGCGGCCGCCTTGCGCTGGAGCCGCCATGCCCTGGCGGCGCGGGAGGCGGCGGAGTTGCAGGCGGAAGACCGTCATCTGGGTCAGGCGCTGGCCCGCTTGCTGGACGACCTGGGGCTGGTCCAGGCCGGGCCGTGGCGTTACGAGCGGGATGCTTCGCTTGTGGCACTGTTCGCCTTGGCGGCGGTGCAATGGCGCATCCCGTTGTCCCAAGCCGCCACCGGCTATGTATGGTCCTGGCTGGAAAACCAGGTGGCGGCGGCGGTCAGGCTGGTGCCCCTGGGTCAGACCGCGGGGCAGCGGATATTGAGCGCATTGATACGCAACAGTGTGGCCGCCGTGGAGCAGGGCCTGGCGTTGACGGACGAAGACGTGGGCACGGCCCTGCCCGGCCTGGGGCTTGCCGCCACCCTGCACGAGAGCCAGTATTCGCGCTTGTTCAGGTCGTGAGAGGACAACATCGTGTCACAGAACAAACCGGTATTGCGGGTGGGCGTCGGTGGCCCCGTGGGTTCAGGCAAGACCGCCCTGGTGGAGGCCTTGTGCAAAGCTCTGCGCGAGCGCTACCAGATCGCGGTGGTGACCAACGACATTTACACCCGGGAAGACGCCGAGTTTCTGACCCGCGCCGGGGCGCTGGCGCCGGAGCGCATCATGGGGGTGGAAACGGGGGGCTGTCCGCACACGGCCATCCGCGAAGACGCCTCCATGAATCTGGCGGCGGTGGACGAACTCAACCGCCGCTTCCCCGAGCTGGATCTCGTGTTGGTGGAAAGCGGCGGCGACAATCTGAGCGCCACTTTCAGTCCGGAGTTGTCCGATTTGACGGTTTATGTGATTGATGTGGCCGCCGGTGACAAGATCCCCCGCAAGGGGGGGCCGGGCATCACCAAATCCGATCTGCTGGTGATCAACAAAACCGATCTGGCGCCCCACGTGGGCGCATCACTGCGCGTCATGGCGGACGACGCCCGTGCAATGCGTGGCGATAAGCCTTTTTTGTTTACTAACCTCAAAGCCGGTGAGGGCGTGGCAAAGGTCGCGGGGTTTATCGAGCATCAGGGCATGCTCGGCGCCGACGCCCCATTATCTGCACGGTAGTGGTGCGATTCGATCAGGTGGGCCACGGACAGGCTGTCGAAACCGGTGCAATCCTTGACGTATCGCCGTTTCATTCAGGCCCGGCTGCGCCCGAATTGAGCGGTGGTGGTTAGCATCAACATGTCAGTGCGATAGGCTTGAGCCCAGGCAAGTCCCCGCCTGCAAGATCTCCCAAAGAAACCATGCCGAGGTCAAGAGCTGTGCACCAGTTTGGGCTGACCTGTCTTCGATTTGCACCAAAACAGTGAGCCCCGCCCTCTCCCGTGTCAGAGCGCACATGAGTTCTGAAACGTAAACGATTGTAAAGCTATTCCTTTCAGTTTCTGGCATCGCCCTTGCTTTGCCTCCCGTGTCTCACCAAGGGCATTTCAACGCCCTGCCGCCCTTTCGCCAGAAAAGGTTCGTCGGCAACTGACCCGGTCTTAACGGCCAACAATAAGTTAAGGGAGAACTTAAAATGGGCAATTCTTATCGCAAGCGATCGCTTCCCGCGCTGTTCACCTGCCTCAGCCTGGGGGCATGGGGCCTGGCACCGCAAGTCGCCACGGCCGGCGCCACCCTCAAAATCGACGATGTAAAATCGTTCAGCGTCGGCGCCGGCATACGCGCCAGTTTCACCGCAGAAGATGACGCCGCTCCCAGCGG
The DNA here is from genome assembly GCA_011375345.1 of Gammaproteobacteria bacterium. NCBI lineage: Bacteria > Pseudomonadati > Pseudomonadota > Gammaproteobacteria > Gammaproteobacteria bacterium. Next base: position 31,144 of record DRLM01000015.1, on the reverse strand, counting down.
CTCCGATCCGTCCAAAGACTTTGCCGCCGGCAATATGCGGCTCTACACTGGCGGCCGGGTGCACGAAAACATTTCATTGACCTTCAACACGGAAATCGACAGCGGCAACGACAGTGCCGTGCGGGTGCTGGACGCCATCGTCCAGTTCAATTTCACCGACGCCTTCAATGTCTGGCTGGGCCGTTTCCTGCCGCCCAGCGACCGGTCCAATCTCGATGGTCCCTACTACCTGAACGCCTGGGATTTCCCCATGGTGCAGGCCTATCCGGCCATCTTTGCCGGCCGGGATGACGGCGCTGCGGTGTGGGGCCAGGTGGGTGGTGGCATGTTCAAGTATCAGGCCGGTTTTTTTGAAGGCCGGGACGGCGCCGGCACGTCCAACGACGAAGACAACTTGTTGTTCGCCGGCCGGGTGGTATTGAATTTTTGGGATCCTGAACCCGGCTACTACAACAGCAGCACCTACTACGGCAGCAAGGACATCCTGGCCGTGGGGCTGACCTACATGAACCAGGCCGACGGCGCCGGCACACCGACTGCCAAGGGTGACTTTACCGGCTGGAACATTGATTTCCTCTTTGAGAAGAAATTCGGCAGCGCCGGCACCGGCACGTTTGAGGCGGCCTACTACGACTATGACCTGGGTGACGTGGCCGATGCCAGCCTCACCCAGGGCAGCAGTTATCTGATACTCGCCAGCTATTTGCTGCCCGTGAAAACCGGCATCGGCCAGTTGCAGCCCCTGCTGCGCTATCAAAACTTCGACCGCGACAGCACCAACGCCGCCGGCAAGACCGGCGAGGCGACCACCACTGATGTGGGGCTGAACTACATCATCGACGGCCACAACGCCCGGGTCAGCATCGTCTATTCCAATACCGATCCGGGACCGGGAGCGAGCGATGTCAACAGCTTCAAAATCGGCGTGCAGTTGCAAATCTGAACGAGAGGGTGAACGAGCAATGAGAACCATGCAGAAAATGACCTTACCCAGACACACTCAGCAACCCTTGGCCCGCTTGCGTCTCGGCGCCCTGGGGCTGGTGGTGGCCTTGTCCATGGTGGCGACGGAGATCGCCAAGGCGGCGGATACCATCAAGGTGGGCGTGTTGCATTCCTTGTCCGGCACCATGGCCATCAGCGAAACCACTCTGAAGGACACCATGTTGATGCTCATCGACGAGCAGAACAAAAAAGGCGGTCTGCTGGGCAAGAAGCTGGAGCCGGTGGTGGTGGACCCGGCCTCCAACTGGCCCTTGTTCGCGGAAAAAGCCCGCGAGCTGTTGGCCAAGGACAAGGTGGCAGCGGTGTTCGGCTGCTGGACCTCGGTGTCCCGCAAATCGGTGCTGCCGGTGTTTGAGGAGCTGAACGGCATCTTGTTTTACCCGGTGCAATACGAAGGGGAGGAGTCGTCCCGCAATGTGTTCTACACCGGTGCGGCGCCCAATCAGCAGGCCATTCCGGCGGTGGACTACCTGATGAACGACATCGGCGTGAAACGCTGGGTGCTGGCGGGCACTGACTATGTCTACCCCCGCACCACCAACAAGATCCTCGAAGCCTATCTCAAGGCCAAGGGAGTGAAAGATGAAGACATCATGATCAACTACACCCCCTTCGGTCATTCCGACTGGCAGAGCATCGTGGCCGACATCAAGAAGTTCGGCTCGGCCGGCAAGAAGACCGCCGTGGTATCCACCATCAACGGTGATGCCAACGTGCCCTTCTACAAGGAACTGGGCAACCAGGGCATCTCCGCCGAGGATATCCCCGTGGTCGCGTTCTCCGTCGGTGAGGAAGAACTCTCCGGTCTGGATACCGGTCCGTTGGTGGGGCACCTGGCGGCGTGGAACTACTTCATGAGCGTGGATTCCGAGGCCAATGAATCCTTCATCGACACTTGGCACAAGTTCATCAAAAACGAAGACCGCGTCACCAACGATCCCATGGAAGCCCATTACATCGGCTTCAATATGTGGGTGAAAGCGGTGGAAAAAGCAGGCACCACCGACCCCGATGCGGTGATCGACGCCATGATCGGGGTCAAAACGCCCAACCTCACCGGCGGCGTGGCAGAAATGTTGCCCAATCATCACATCACCAAGCCGGTGCTGATCGGCGAGATTCAGGATGACGGCCAGTTTGAAGTGGTGTGGGAGACGCCGGATCTGGTGCCCGGTGACGCCTGGTCCGACTATCTGCCCGGCAGCAAAGACATCATTGCCGACTGGCGCCCCCCCATCAGCTGCGGCAATTACAACACCAAAACCAAGAAATGCTCGGGGCAGAACTTCTGACCCAAGCCTAATCTCAGGGTGTGGGCTCCGGCCCACACCCCCTTCGTCTCCGGTATTGTTCCCCAAAGCCCTGCGACAGCCGATCAGGACTGAACAGCCTTGCCTGGTGCAGTAACTCTCGACACAATAAAAGCCATGTATCCTCTCCTGTCTGCGACTTCCCGCCTCCACCGCGTTCTTTGGCTGGCCACACTGCTGGTGATGTTCGCCGTGTTCCCCTTGCCTGCCGCCCATGGCGATGCAACGGCTTTTGCAGATGCCGTAAACAGCCTGGTCAAGGGTAAATTCAAAGACAAGGAACGGGCGGTTTCGGCCATTGAGGCCTCGGGGGATGAGCGCAGCCTGGCGGTATTGAAGGCGCTGCTGGCCGGTGATCTTTACTACCGCAAATCAGACCGGCAGGTGGTCTATCGCGAGAAGACGGACAAGGGCTATCACCTCACCGGCGTTCTCAGCAACGAGGACCTGGGGGTGGTCAAACGTCGCGCCGCCAAAAAAATCGGAATCAACAACAAACTGCGCGGGGTGCTGCGCGGGGCCATCGCCCGCCTCAGCCTGACCCACCCTGACCCCGCCCGCCGCCTGGCGGCGGCGCGGGAAATGCTGGGTTCTGTGGATGCCGCCTCCGCCCCCTTGCTGCGGGATGCCCTGGCCCGGGAAGGCGACGGGGCCATCGCCGGGATGCTGAAGCTGGGCCTGGCCCTGGTGGACAGCCACAGCCCGGACGCCGCCACGCGCCTGGGTGCCATCGCCGTGTTGGGCGAGAGCCTGGAGCCGGCGGCGCGCAACCGCCTGCAAGCGTTGCTGCAACCCGCGCCGGACGGTGCGTTTGCCGAGCCCGATGCCCGGGTGCGCAAGGCAGCCGCCAGGGCCCTGTCCCGCATCCAGGAACGATTGGAATTTTATGAATTTCTGGAGACGGTGTTTTTCGGCCTGAGCCTGGGATCGGTGTTGCTGCTGGCCGCCATCGGCCTGGCCATCACTTTCGGCGTCATGGGCGTCATCAACATGGCCCACGGTGAACTCATCATGCTGGGCGCTTACACCACTTACGTGGTGCAGCTCATGATGCCTGATCACATCGAGTATTCCTTGTGGGTGGCCATTCCCGCCGCCTTTCTCGTGGCGGGCCTGGTGGGCGTGCTCATCGAGCGGGGGGTGATCCGTTTTCTCTACGGCCGGCCGCTGGAGACCCTGCTCGCCACCTTCGGCATCAGCCTGATCCTGCAGCAACTGGTGCGCACCATTTTCTCGCCCCTCAACCGTTCCGTGGCCACCCCCGAATGGCTGAGCGGTTCCTGGGCAATCAACAGCGCCCTGTCGCTCACTTACAACCGGCTCTACATCATCATCTTCGCCCTGCTGGTGTTCGCGCTGCTGTTTCTCATTTTAAAGCGCACCCGCCTGGGCCTGTATGTGCGGGCCGTGTCCCAAAACCGCGCCATGGCCAAAGCCGTGGGGGTACGTTCGGAGTGGGTGGACGCGCTCACCTTTGGCCTGGGTTCGGGCATCGCCGGGGTGGCCGGGGTGGCCTTGTCGCAACTGACCAACGTCGGTCCCAACCTGGGCCAGGCCTACATCATCGACTCCTTCATGGTGGTGGTGTTCGGCGGTGTGGGCAATCTGTGGGGCACGCTGGTGGGGGCCATGTCTTTGGGGGTGGCCAACAAATTCCTGGAGCCCTGGGCCGGCGCGGTATTGGCCAAGATACTGATCCTGGTGCTCATCATCCTGTTTATCCAGAAACGGCCGCGGGGCTTGTTCCCGCAACAAGGGCGGGCGGTGGAGAGCTGAGATGAAACCGGGCCCGATACTCTCCCTGCTGGCCGGGGACCGCGGCGGCCAGGTCTTTTTGGGGCTGTTGTTAGTGGTGGCGGTGACCGTGCCACTGTTCAACTTGGTGGCGCCGGAAAACTCCCCCTGGCACGTCTCCACCTATACCGTCACCCTGCTGGGCAAATACCTGAGCTACGCCTTGCTCGCCATCGCTTTGGATCTGGTTTGGGGCTACTGCGGTATTTTGAGCCTGGGTCACGGCGCCTTCTTCGCCCTCGGCGGTTATGCCATGGGCATGTACCTCATGCGCCAGATCGGCGGGCGTGGCGTCTACGGCGACCCGCTGCTGCCCGATTTCATGGTGTTTTTGAACTGGAAAGAGCTGCCCTGGTACTGGCACGGCTTCGACATGTTCTGGTTCGCCCTGATCATGGTAATGCTGGTGCCGGGCCTGCTGGCCTTTGTGTTCGGCTGGCTGGCCTTCCGCTCGCGGGTCACCGGCGTTTATCTGTCCATCATGACTCAGGCGCTGACTTACGCCTTGATGCTGGCTTTTTTCCGCAACGAAATGGGTTTCGGCGGCAACAACGGTCTTACCGATTTCAAAGACATTTTGGGCTTTAATCTGCAGGCGGACGGCACGCGCATCGCCTTGTTTCTGGCCACGGCCATCGCATTGGCGGGGGGCTATCTGGCCGCCCGCGCCATCGTGCGCTCCAAGCTGGGCCGGGTGGTGACGGCCATCCGCGACGGCGAAGACCGCACGCGCTTTTTGGGTTACCGGGTGGAGCACTTCAAGCTGTGGGTGTTCGTGTTCTCCGCGGTACTGGCGGGGATCGCCGGGGCACTGTACGTGCCCCAGGTGGGCATTATCAATCCGGGGGAATTCTCGCCACTCAACTCCATCGAACTGGCCGTGTGGGTGGCCGTGGGCGGGCGCGGCACCTTGTACGGGGCGGTGGCCGGCGCCTTGCTCGTGAATTTTGCCAAAACCTATTTCACCGCGGCGCTGCCCGAGGTCTGGTTGTTTGCCCTGGGCGCTTTGTTCGTGGTGGTCACATTGTTCCTGCCCCGCGGGGTGGTGGGTCTGTTGCGCTGGCGCCGCAAGCACAAGACCAGGGAGGCGGCGCCGTGAAGCAGCTGGACCGCCTGCGCGACACTTGGCGCCGCGACCGCGTCTTCGGCTGGGTGGCGGGGCGCGGCCACGGGGTGCGGCGCGGCCAGTTGGATCTGTCCCACGGCACCATCTTGTATGTGGAGGGCGTGACCGTCAGCTTCGACGGCTTCAAGGCCCTGGACGGTTTGAATCTTTATATCGACGAGGGTGAACTGCGTTGCATCATCGGCCCCAACGGCGCCGGCAAAACCACCATGATGGATGTGATCACCGGCAAACTGCGCCCGAACTCCGGTCAGGCGTACTTCGGCCAGAGCCTGAACCTGACCGGGATGAGCGAATACGAAATCGCCGCTGCCGGCATCGGCCGCAAATTCCAAAAGCCCACCGTGTTTCCCGAACACACAGTGTTTGAAAATCTGGAGCTGGCGCTGGCGGCGGACAAAAGCGTCTGGGCCACCCTGCGTGCCCGTCTCGCGCCGTCGCAACGGGAACGCATCGACGAACTGCTGGAGACCATCGCCCTCAGCACCGAGCGCGACCGCCCTGCCGGCCGTCTGTCCCATGGCCAGAAACAATGGCTGGAGATCGGCATGCTGCTGGCGCAGGATCCCAAATTGCTGTTATTGGACGAGCCGGTGGCCGGGATGACCTTTCAGGAAACAGAGCGCACCGCCGAGTTGTTTGCCCAACTGGCGGGTCGGCATTCCCTCATTGTGGTGGAGCACGACATGGAATTTGTACGCACCATAGCCCGCACTGTCACCGTATTGCACCAGGGCCGGGTTTTGGCGGAAGGGTCCATGGAGCAGGTGCAAAGCGATCCCAAGGTGATCGAAGTCTATTTGGGCGCCTGACATGCTCCGTATCACAGGACTCAATCAATACTATGGCCAGTCCCACACCCTGTGGGACGTGGACATGGACGTGCCCCAGGGTCAGTGCACCGTGCTCATGGGTCGCAACGGCATGGGCAAGACCACCTTGCTGAACGTGGTGATGGGCTTGGTGCCGGCGGCCTCCGGCGAGGTCAGCTTCAACGGTCAATCATTGTTGGGCCGCACGGTGGAACTCCGTCCCCGTTTGGGTATCGGTTACGTGCCCCAGGGCCGCGGCATCTTCAGCCAGCTTACCGTGGAAGAAAACCTGCTCACCGCCCTGGCCGCCGGGCGCCGCAAAAAGGGCATTCCCCAGCGTATCTTCGACCTGTTCCCTGTGCTCCACGACATGCGCCGCCGCCGCGGCGGTGATCTCTCCGGCGGCCAGCAACAACAGCTCGCCATCGGCCGGGCCCTGATGGTGGAACCCGAACTGCTCATCCTCGATGAGCCCTGTGAAGGCATACAACCCAACATCGTGCAGCTCATCGGCGAGGTGATCCAGTGTCTGAACCGGGAAGAAGGCCTTACTGTCCTGCTGGTGGAACAAAAACTCCCCTTCGCCCGCCGTGTCGGTGACCGCTTTTGTTTACTGGAAAAAGGCCGGGTGGTGGCAGCGGACCTCATGGGGGCGCTGAGCGAGGCTTTGATTCACCGCCATCTGGCAGTCTAGGGGCCGGTCGGGTTTAAGATGAATCGGCTGCCAAACCGGGAGAGCGCTCCCTGTTGCCACGGCTTTTCGTGGCGTGGCGTCCCCTATGCGCCCCAACATTGCGGCACTCTGCCCTCGCTTTCCCACGTTTTCGCGCTATCCCCCTGAATCCGACCGGCTCCCAGACTGCATCGCCCACCAGCGGGGGGATGACCGCGTGGAACGTATGATTCACAGGGGATTTTCTGACACAACGGAATACGCGTTGTATTTCCGATTGCAGAAAATTCCTCCGGGATTCAAAGAACAAGTGCAGGCGGGGCGTGAGCTGCGCCAGGGACGGGCGACGGTGTTGACGGGGCGACCATACGCGCTATAGTGACGCAAACCGTCGCGCCCCCTGGCGCGAGCATGGGTCCGCGTGATGTCCGGGAGGATGTCAGCCCTTGGGCTCACCCTCTGGAGAAAAAACAATGTCTGACGGCTACACGCTTGCTCCTTGTCCGGGTCCGCGCGCCCGTCCGCACCCGCTCCCCTTCATTCGCATTATCCTCACCGTCGCACTTTTTCTGGGCCTGGCGGTCTGCGTCCGGGTCGCTCTGGCGGCGGAAAAAGTCAAAATCGCCGTGAACGACCTGGATGCCTTTGGCGTGTCCGAGTCACTGGCCCTGAGCGCCTCCGATCTGCTGCGTACGGAGCTGTTCAAAACCGGCTTTTTCCATGTGACCGAACGCAACCAGATGAACAAAATCCTGGCGGAGCAGACCTTCCAGCTCAGTGGTGCCACCGATGACGATGTCATCGCCGTGGGCAAGCTGTTGGCGGTGGAGTGGATGGCCATGGGGAGCATTAACAAGCTGGGCAACACCCTCGTCATGAACGTGCGACTGGTGGACGTGGAAGAAGCACGGGTCAAGGCGGCGGAAACGGTGAATGCCAACGGCGAGGAAGGCATTCAATCGGCAATCAAGCTGTTGGTGGACAAAATCGCCGCCAACGTGCCGCTGCGGGGCAAGGTGGTCAAGATCAAGGGCAAGGAAATCATCGTCAGCCTGGGCAGGCAGGACGGCGTGCGGCCGGATTCGGTGCTCAGGATCGAGCGCATGGGCGAGATCTACCGGGATCCCGCGTCGGGCCGGGTGCTCGGGCGCGACCGGGTCAATGTGGCCACGCTGCGGGTGGAGCGGACGATTGGCGACTCCCTGTCTGCCACCAGCATCATTGAAGAAAACAGCGCGGTGCGGGTGGACGATATCGTGCTCATCGGCGGCTCCCGCAGCGCCCCGGCCCCGGTGAGCGCCGCCCCCATGCGCGCCGAGGTGCAGCGCGAACAAAGCGTGCCCGCAGCGCCGCCCCCCGCGGTGCAACAGGTCCGGCCGGGCCATGAGCGTTATGTGCGGATGCTGCGTTCCCGGCGCGCCAGGGATGTCAAAGTGGCGGCCAAGACCATCATCAGGCGCTCCCTGTATGAGCCGGGTCTGCTGGCAGTGGTGGAAGACGAACTGCTCAGGGGTTACCAGCAACGCACGGGCGATGGTCATCACATGGACGCCATGGCCTGGCTGTGCCGGGTGCTGGGGGCCTCGGGCGACCGCCGCTACATCGGCACACTGGAAGAAGTGCAGCGGAACACCCGGGTGCGCAAGCTCAAAAAGCATTCCGCCAAGGCCCTCGCCCGCCTCAGGCGGTAACGGGCGGGCGGGGCGCGGAAGAGAACATCAACGATGAAAACGAGCCGGCCATTCAGGTCAAGGGCCTTGCATCTCGCCTCAGTGGTGGCCGCCGCCGGCCTGACTGCCTGTGCCGGCCAGCCCGGCAAAGCGCCTCCGCCGCCGCCCGCCCCCCTTGCGCTGGAAGATATTTCCGCTCCTGAGCCCGACTGGGTCAGTGAGGAGAGTTTTGCATATCCCCATGAGCGCTACCTGAGCGCCGTGGGCAGCGGCGGCACCCGGGAAGAAGCGGAAGATGCCGCCTATTCCGCCATCGCCAGGATATTTCAAGCCCAGGTGGATGCCGCCATCGACGTGCGAGAGCGGGCCCGCAAAACCGAGCAGGGCGGCAAAGTGCGCCTCAGCACCGATACGGAAATCGACCGTTCGACCACGGTGGTGACCAACAAAACCCTCAGCAACGTCCACATCGCTGAAGTATGGGTGGACCGGCGCCACCGGGTGACTTACGCTCTGGCCGTGCTGGACCGGGCCCAGGCAGCGGCGGCATTGCGAAATAAAATCACCGCCATCGACGGCGACATTGACGCCCTGCTGCAGCAGGTGTCCGCTTCCGCAGACAAAATCGAGGCGGTGCGCAACTATCGTCGTGTTCAACGGCTGGCCTTGGAGCGGGAGATTTACAATACCGATCTCGGCACCGTGAACGGCACCGGACAGGGAGTCTCACCAAGCGTGAGCGTGACGCAGATCAGCAACGATATTGAGCGGCTGCTGCGTAAAGACATGCGCTTCGGTGTCGAAATCAAGGGCCCTCACGGCAGGGAAATCCGCGCTGCCTTGCGCGAAGCACTGACCCAGGCCGGGTTCGCCGTGAGTGCCGGTGGCCGCATGGCGGACAAAGACGTGCTGCTGAGGGGCAAGGTGGAGTTCAAAAACGCCGACCTCCCCCGCTGGAAGTTCGTGCATTGGGCGGTAAACCTGGATTTGATCAACGGCCACACCGGCAAAATCTTCGGCGCCATTTCCAGGCACGGCCGCGAAGGGCATCTGAACTTCGCCGAGGCCGAGACCAAGGCGGTGCAAAAGCTGCAGAAGGAAATCATCAGCAACCTGGGGCACACCATCGTCTCGTACATCTACGGCGATTAGCCCACAATCTCAACTGCCTGGTTGAGAACCTGATTCGAATCTGCCCCTCCTAAACTCTAATTCGTTCGACACGCGTTGAAGCGCCTGCCCTGGCGCCCACTTGAAAGCGCAGTGGCAACCCGGATAATACGCTGCTTTACTTTTTCCGCCCCCTCGCCATGAAACACCATCTCGAATCCCTGCTCCAAGCGGCCTTGAACAGCCTGGTGACCGACGGTCTCGCACCGGCGGAGGCGGTGGCGGCCATTCCCGTCAAAGTGGAGCGCGCCCGCGACCGCCGGCATGGTGATTTCGCCAGCAATCTGGCCCTGGCCCTGGCCGGGCCGGCCCGCCAGGCGCCGCGGCAGTTGGCGGAGGCGCTGGTGGCGCGACTGCCCGGCTCGGATACGGTGGCGAAGGTGGCTGTCGCCGGACCCGGTTTCATCAATTTTTTCATGAGCCCGGCGGCGTGGCAGGCGGTGGTGAGCGACATTTTACGTGCCGGTCCGGCTTTCGGACGCAGTACGGTGGGGAACGACAAGCCGGTGCAGGTTGAATTCGTCTCCGCCAACCCCACCGGCCCGTTGCACGTGGGTCACGGGCGGGGCGCGGCCTACGGCGCGGCGGTGGCGAACCTGCTGGACGCGGCCGGCTTCCGGGTGCACCGGGAGTACTACGTCAACGACGCCGGACGGCAGATGGACATTCTCGCCGCCAGCCTGTGGCTGCGTTATCTGGAGCTGGCGGGTGAGACCCTCCGTTTTCCCAGCAACGGCTACCAGGGTGGGTACGTGCGGGAAATGGCGGCGGACCTGCGCCGCATTCACGGCGAACGTCTGCGCCGCAGCGCTTCGCTGGTGATGGCGGATCTGCCCGCCGATGCGCCGGAAGGCGACAAGGAAGAACACATCGACGCTCTCATCGAGCGCTGCAAAACGCTGTTGGGCAGGGACGATTACCGCGCAGTATTCGATGTGGCGCTGAACACAGTGCTGGCGGACATTCGCGCAGATCTGGCCGAGTTCGGTGTGACCTACGACGACTGGTATTCGGAGCGCTCCCTCACCGCCAGCGGTGCAGTGCGGCAGACCATTGAGCGCTTGAAACAATCGGGCCACTGTTATGAAAAAGACGGCGCGCTGTGGTTCCGCTCTACCGACTACGGTGATGAAAAAGACCGCGTTCTCGTGCGCGACAATGGCCAGACGACGTATTTTGCCTCCGACATCGCCTATCACCTGGACAAGTTCCAGCGCGGCTTTCACAAAGTGGTGGATGTGTGGGGCGCCGATCATCACGGCTATGTGCCGCGCGTCAAAGCCGCCCTGCAGGCCATGGGCGAAGACCCCGCGCGGCTGGACGTGCTGCTGGTGCAATTCGCCATTCTCTACCGGGGCGGCGAGAAGCTGTCCATGTCCACCCGCTCCGGCGAGTTTGTCACTTTGCGCGAACTGCGCGGGGAAGTGGGCTGCGATGCCGCCCGTTTCTTTTACGTCATGCGCCGGGCCGAGCAACATTTGGATTTTGATCTGGACCTGGCCAAGTCCCAATCCTCGGACAACCCTGTGTACTACGTGCAATACGCCCATGCGCGCGTGTGCAGCGTGCTGAAACAGCTCAAGGAAAAAGGACTGGTGCGGGATGAGGCGCGGGGCGGGCGCAATTTGCACCTGCTGCACGAAGAGCACGAACGAGCACTGCTCTACCGCTTGTCGCACTACCCTGAGATTGTAGAAGCCGCCGCGCTGGGTCACGAGCCCCACCTGCTGGCCCACTACCTGCGCGAGTTGGCCAACGAACTGCACACCTATTACAACGCCCACCAGTTTTTGGTGGACGACGACGCCCTGCGCGACGCCCGCTTGAATCTCATCAGTGCCGTACGCCAGGTGATCGCCAACGGGCTGGACATGCTGGGCGTGTCCGCGCCGGAAGCCATGTAACATGGCGCAAGCGACCCCTAAAAAGAAACCAAAACCCGGCAGTACCGGCCACGGCGCGCCCGGCTGGGTCTGGGGCGTGACCGGGCTGGCCATCGGATTGGCCATCGGGCTGGCGGCTTACCTGCAACAAGGCCCGGCGCGGACGAAAACCAAGGCCGGGCCTGTGGCGAACGCTCCGGCCGCCGCACCAGGCGCGCCCTCCAACACCCTGGATTTCGACTTCTACGAACTGCTCCCGGAAATGGAAGTGCCGGTGCCCGAATCGGCAAAACCGGAAAGCCTGCGCAAACCCGGCACTTATTTTTTGCAGGTGGGTTCATTTCGCGCCTTCAGCGATGCCGACCGGCTCAAGGCCGAACTGGCCCTGCTGGGCGTGGAGGCCCACATCGAGCCCGTCTTCAAAGACAGCGGCGTGAGCTGGTACCGGGTGCGGGTGGGGCCTTCCCAGGATCTGCGTGCTTTGAACAAGATTCGCACGCGACTGCTCAATAACGACTATGAGGCCCTGCTGCAAAAGAATAAGGAGTAAGCGGCCCGCTCCGGCGACAGTGGCGCGGGACGAGTGAAACGAAGCGAAATCGCCAGCAATGGGGGCACCCTTCCCGCAGCAGGCCTGACCGCACCACAGACCCACAAAGGACCCATGACCACGTCGATGCGCATCGTCTACGCCGGCACCCCCGACTTCGCCGCCCCGGCCCTGGAGGCCCTCATCGCATGTGGGCACGAAGTGGTGGCGGTCTACACCCAGCCCGACCGGCCCGCCGGACGGGGCCGCAAGCTCACGCCCAGTCCGGTGAAGCAACGGGCCCTGGCACACGGCCTGCCCGTGTATCAGCCCGCTGGCTTGAAATCCGCCGCAGCACTGGACAGCCTGCGCGGCCATCGCCCCGAGGTGATGGTGGTCGCCGCCTATGGTTTGATTTTGCCGCGCGCGGTGCTGGAAGCCTTTCCCCGCGGCTGCCTCAACATTCACGCCTCTCTCCTGCCCCGCTGGCGCGGCGCGGCCCCTATTCAACGGGCGTTGCTGGCTGGAGACAGGGAAACCGGCATCACCATCATGCAGATGGACGAGGGGCTGGACACCGGTGATGTGCTGCTCCGGTTGCGCTGTCCCATCGACCCGGCCGACACCGCCGCCACCTTGCACGACAAACTGGCCGCCCTGGGCGCCACCGCCATTGTGCGGGCGCTGGATCAGATGGCTGACAACGCCCTCGTTCCCCAGCCCCAGGACAATGCCCTGTCCTGCTATGCCAGAAAACTGGACAAGGCCGAAGCGGTGGTGGACTGGCGCCAGCCCGCGGCCCGGATCGAACGCCAGGTGCGGGCCTTCAACCCCTGGCCGGTGGCCCGGACCACCTGGCGGGGCCAGACCCTGCGGCTGTGGTCGGCAAGTTGCCTGGAAGGCGGCCGCGATACGCCGCCGGGCACGGTGCTCGCCGTCACGCGCCAGGGGATAGACGTGGCCACGGGCGCCGGCGTGCTGCGCCTGTTGGAGGTGCAGGCACCGGGCAGGCGCCGCATGGCCGTGGCGGATTTTCTCAACGCCCAGAACCTGGCGCCGGGCGAACGCTTTGGCGAGAATTAAAACATGAACGCCCGCGCCACGGCGGCGCGTATTGTCTGGGCCGTGATGGAACAAGGCCGGTCCTTGTCCCAGGCCCTGCCCCCTCCACTGGCGTCGCTGGCCTCTTCCCAGCGGGCCCTGGCGCAGGAACTGGTCTACGGCACTTTGCGCAGCGGCCCCCGTTTGGAGGCGTATTTGGCGCGCTTGCTGAAAAAGCCCCTGAAACACAAGGATCGCGACCTCTATTGCCTGCTGATGACCGGTTTGTATCAACTCACCGCCCTGCGCATTCCGGCGCACGCCGCGGTCTCGGATACGGTGGGTGCGGCGCGGGTCCTGGACAAAAGCTGGGCCACGGGCCTGGTCAATGGCGTGTTGCGCGGCTTTCAACGCCGGATCACCGAGCTGGAGCGGGAGACCGCTGACGACGAGACGGCCCGCTGGATGCATCCGCAGTGGTGGATAGACGTCCTGCGGACGGGCCGGCCTGGCCACTGGCAAACCATTCTGACCGCGGGCAATCAGCGCCCGCCCATGACGCTGCGGGTCAACCTTGCGCGGCTCAGCCGGGATGAATACCTGTCCCTGTTGCAAGAGCAGGGCCTTGCTGCGCAAGCCGTGCCCCACGTCCCGGCGGCCCTCACCCTGGCCCGCCCCGTGGACGTGGCCCGGCTGCCGGGTTTCGCTGACGGCTGGGTGTCGGTGCAGGATGCCGCCGCCCAGCTCAGCGCCTCCTTGTTGCAGCTGGCGCCGGGGATGCGCCTGCTGGATGCCTGCGCCGCGCCGGGGGGCAAAACCTGTCACGCCCTGGAATCGGAACCGGATCTGGCGGCAGTGGTGGCCGTGGATCTGCCCGGCGAGCGGCTTGAGCGCTTGCGCGACAACCTCCACCGCTCAGGTCTGCAGGCCACCGTCATGGCCGGGGATGCCACCGAACCGGCGAGCTGGTGGGACGGTCGAACGTTTGACCGTATCCTGCTGGATGCGCCCTGCTCCGGCAGCGGCGTGATACGCCGTCACCCTGACATCAAATACCTGCGCCGCCCCCAAGACATCGCCGCCCTGGTGGCAGGGCAGGGACGGCTGCTTCAGGCCCTGTGGCCGCTGCTGGCACCGGGCGGTATGCTTGTTTATGTGACCTGCTCTGTTCTGCCCGAAGAAAACGAAGGACAGATACGCGATTTTCTTGCCCGCCACGGGGATGCCCACGCCCTCCCTGTGAACCTGCCCGCCGGCCTGGCGGTCTCTCCCGGCTGCCTGCTGCCGCCGGGATGTGGTGGTATGGACGGTTTTTACTATGCCTGCTTGCGCAAGCATTGAATACTGGCTGAAAAACGGCCGGGGCGGTCTGTCCCGGCTGTTGGGTCTGTGCCTGTGCTGGCTCAGCGTCGGCGCCCAGGCGGCGGCACCCGGCATCACCATCCGGGATGCCGGCAGCGTGTTGCGGGACGGGGTCTACCGCCTCCATGCCGTGGTGGACTACCGCTTCAGCCCCAATGCCCTGGAAGCCCTGGACAAGGGGCTGCCCCTGGTGATCGAGCTGCAGATTGACATCACCCGCCAGCGGGATTACCTGTGGGACGACACCGTCACCGCTTTGCGCCAGCGCTACCGCATCAACTACGAGGCCCTGACCCGGCGTTACACCATCACCAATGTGAACACCGGCGTGCAAAGCTACTACCCTGATCTGGATATGGCGCTGGCGGCCCTGGGGCGTATCGTCGACCTGCCCTTTCTGGATGCCGGTCTGCTGGAAGACGGTGAGACCTATCACGTCAATTTGCGGGCGGTGCTGGATATCGAGTCCCTGCCCGTGCCCCTGCGGGTGCTGGCTTATTTTTCCTCATCCTGGCGCATGGTGAGTGAACCGTTCTCATGGACCTTGCGCTGATCCGCCGCCTCGGCACGGGCATCGCCCCCATTCTGGCCTTGTTCTGCCTGTTGCTGGCCTCCCTCTATCTCATGGGGCGCGCCACCCAGCATTCGGAAGAGTTCGAGGGTTTGTACTCGGTGTTGCTGGTGGTCAATGTGCTGGAGCTGGTGCTGCTGTTGTACCTGATCAGCATCAACATGCTGCGCCTCTACCGCCAGTACCGCGCTGGGGCCACCGGCTCGCGTCTGACGGTGCGCCTGGTGGTGGTGTTTGTGCTGCTGGCGGTGGTGCCGGTGTCTCTGGTGTATTACTTTTCCCTGGATTTTCTGCGCCGCGGCATCGACAGCTGGTTCGATGTGCGTATGGATCAGGCCATGGAAAACTCCATGACCTTAAGCCGCACAGTGCTGGAAGGGCGCATGCGGGATCTCTTGCGGCAGACGGAAAGCCTGGCGGACCGCTTGAGCCGGGTGGCACCGGAGGAAGCGGGCGACACCTTGCGCCTGCTCACCCAGCCGGGCATGGGGGAGCTGACCCTGCTCACCGGCAGCGGCCAGGTGTTGTCCACCAGCGGCATCGACACGATTTTTCCCGTGGTGCCCGACGACGGCATTTTGCTGCAACTGCGCCAGGGCATCACTTACGTGGGGCTGGACGAGATCCGCGGCGCCGGCCTCAACATCCGCGTGGTGGCCCCCCTCAGCGGCCCCGGTGGCCGCATTCTGCAGGCGCTCTACCCGGTGCCCGATCAGGTGGCGGCACTGGCCAAAGCGGTGCAAAGCAGTTATGCCCGCTACAAGCAGCTGGCCTTTTTGCGCGATCCTTTGAAATTCAGCTTTATGCTGACGCTGTCTCTGGTGTTGCTGCTGAGTCTGCTCACGGCGGTGTGGGTGGCCTTTTACGCGGCGCGGCGTTTGGTCTCGCCCATCCGCACCCTGGCCATCGGCACTCGCGCAGTAGCCGCCGGCGACTACGACCGGCGCCTGCCCCTGCCCAGTCACGACGAGTTCGGGGTGCTGGTGGAATCCTTCAACGACATGACCGCCAAACTGGCCCAGGCCCGTGACGAGGCCCGCCACAGCCAGCGCGAGATCGAAAGCCAGCGGGCCTATCTGGAAGCGGTGCTGGCGCGTCTGTCCTCCGGCGTGCTGACTGTGGACGAAGACCAGGTGCTGCGCATTGTCAACCAGGCGGCCAGCCAGATCCTGGGCATTCCCCTGGTGGAGATGTTGGGGCACAAGCTGCCGGATCTGGCCCGGGGCCGCCCCCAGCTGCACCATTTCCTCGATACCATTGCCGACCATATGTGCGCCAGCGCCGGCGAGTGGCGCGGCGAGATTACCGTGTTCAGCGCCGCGGGGCGGCAGGTGCTGAGCTGCGGCGGGGCGGCGCTGCCCGGGGTGGCGGGCAAGGGCGGTTATGTGATCCTGATCGAGGACATCACCGCCCAGGTGCAGGCCCAGCGGGACGCCGCCTGGGGGGAAGTGGCCCGGCGCCTGGCCCACGAAATCAAAAACCCCCTCACCCCCATCCGCTTGTCGGCGGAGCGTTTGCGCCACAAATGCCTGCCGCACCTGGCACCGCGGGAGGCGGATGTGCTGGACCGCGCCACCCACACCATCGTGCAACAGGTGGTGGCCATGCAGGGTATGGTGAAAGCCTTTTCCGACTATGCTTACACTCCCAAGCTGGAACGGGTCAGCCTGAATCTGAACGAAGTGATCACCGAGGTGGTGGAACTCTATCGTGCCCACCGCGCCGACATCCAGGTGGATCTGGCCCCGGCGCTGCCGGACATCGAGGGGGATGCGGGCCGCTTCCGCCAGCTCCTGCACAACCTGATCAAGAACGCCCTGGAGGCCGTGCGCGAGCAGAAAGCACCCCGCGTCCGGCTCATCACCCGGACCGAGCGCGATGTCCAAGACCCCATGGTGACCGTGCAGGTGATGGACAACGGGCCCGGTTTCCCCCCCGGGCTGCTGGGGCGGGTGTTCGACCCTTACGTCACCACCAAACCCAAGGGCAGCGGTCTGGGTCTGGCCATTGTCAAAAAAATTGTGGAGGAACACGGCGGAATGATTACCGCAGAAAACGCCGGCCCCGGCGCCTGCGTCACCATCCGCCTGCCGGTGGCGGTGGAAGACGACGCAGGTCCCCGCAAAGCCGTGAATTTGGAGGCCTCATGAGCGCAGCCCATATTCTGGTGGTGGATGACGAAGAGGATATCCGCATCCTGGTGAAGGACATCCTCGAAGACGAGGGCTATTCCGTGGCCGTGGCGGAAAACGGCGCCCAGGCCCGGGCGGCGCGCCGCAGCCGCCGGCCCGATCTGGTCCTGCTGGACATCTGGATGCCCGACGTGGACGGCATCAGCCTGCTCAAGGAATGGAACGCGGACAAGGACCACGTCCAGCCGGTGATCATGATGTCCGGCCACGGCACTGTGGAAACGGCCGTGGAGGCCACCCGCCTGGGCGCCTACGATTTCATTGAAAAACCCCTGTCCATGGCCAAGCTGCTGCTCAGCGTCAGCCGCGCCCTGGAAGCTGCCCGGCTGGCCTCGGAAAACCAGGGCCTGCGGCGTCATGCCCGCCCCCTCACCGAGCCCCTGGGCCGCAGCGCCGCCATGGAGACTTTGCGCGACCAGATCCGCCGGGTGGCGCAGCACGAAGCGCGGGTGCTGATCCAGGGCGAGCCGGGCAGTGGCAAGGAGCTGTGCGCCCGCTATCTCCATGCCTTGAGCCCCCGTGCCCAGGGGCCCTTTGTCGAAGTGGGCGCGGCGGTGCTGATGCGGGAAAACCCCGCCGCGGAGCTGTTCGGCGCCGAGCAAGACGGCCGCATCCGCTACGGCCTGCTGGAGCAGGCGGCCGGTGGCACGGTGTTCTTCGACGAAGTGGGGGACATGGATTTGACCCTGCAGGCGCGCTTGTTCGGCGCCCTGG
This sequence comes from Gammaproteobacteria bacterium, assembly GCA_011375345.1. Taxonomy (NCBI): domain Bacteria; kingdom Pseudomonadati; phylum Pseudomonadota; class Gammaproteobacteria; species Gammaproteobacteria bacterium. Next base: position 13,292 of record DRLM01000015.1, on the reverse strand, counting down.
AAAGCGGCGCCTGTCTGCGCGTGGGCGGCGTGGAGCCGGTGGCGCTGGACGTGCGCATCATCGCCGCCACCCGCCGCGATCTGGCCCGGGAGGTGCAGGCCCGCCGCTTTCGCGAAGATTTGTATTACCTGCTCAGCATTGTTCCCCTGCGGGTGCCCGCCCTGCGCGAGCACAGCGAGGACGTTCCCGAGCTGTTGGAATACTATCTGGACTTCTTCGTTGTCCAGGAAGGCCTGCCCTACCGCCCCTTCACCGTGGCGGCCCAAAACCGCCTGCGCCACTACCCCTGGCCGGGCAATGTGCGCGAACTGAAAAATCTGGTGCAGCGCCTGTTGATCCTGGGGGGCGATCACGACATTGATGCCGACGAACTGGACAAGGCCCTCAGTGGCACCACACAAAACGGTGCGCCGGAGACGGTCGGTGGCTTCGACCTCCCCCTGCGGGAAGCGCGGGAACGCTTCGAGAAGGCCTACCTGGAATATCAATTGAAACTGGCCGGCGGCAGCGTGGGCAGGGTGGCCAAGCAGGTGGGACTGGAACGCACCCATTTGTACCGCAAGCTGCGCGCCCTTGGCATCAACACCAAGGCGGTGAGGAAAAGCAGCGACGAGGGCGCGCTCCCCGAGGAAGACTGAAGCGGTGGAGATGACAAGCCTCCCGCTTCAGGGTATACACTACAGACAATGAAAATCATCATTCTGGGCGCGGGTCAGGTGGGGGCTTCGGTGGCGGCCACCCTGGTCACCGAAGCCAATGACATCACCGTTGTCGATGCCGACGCCCCCCGTCTGCGTGAACTGCAGGACCGTCTTGATCTGCACACCATCGTGGGCAACGCCTCCCACCCCGATGTCTTGCGTCGCGCCGGCGCGGAAGATGCGGACATGATCCTGGCGGTCACCAACAGCGACGAAACCAACATGATCGCCTGTCAGGTGGCCTATACCCTGTTCCACACCCCCACCAAGGTGGCGCGGGTGCGGGCACGGGAATACCTGGCTTATCCCGAGATCTTCGCCCAGGAAGCCCTGCCGGTGGATGTGCTCATCAGTCCTGAGCAGGTGGTCATCGATTACGTGCAGCGCCTGATTGAATACCCCGGCGCTTTGCAGGTTCTGGACTTCGCCGGCGGCAGGGTGCAGCTGGTGGCGGTGCGGGCCTATTACGGCGGGCCGCTGGTGGGTCAGGCACTGCGCACTCTGCGCGAGCACATGCCCGGGGTGGATACCCGGGTGGCGGCCATCTTCCGGCGCGGCCGCCCCATCCTGCCCGAGGGCGATACGCTGATTGAGGTGGACGATGAGGTGTTCTTCATCGCCGCCCGCAAAGATATCCGCGCCGTCATGAGCGAGCTGCGCAAACTGGACAAGCCGGTCAAACGCATCATCATCGCCGGGGGCGGCAACATCGGCCGCGGTCTGGCCCGTGCCCTGGAAACCCAGCACCAGGTCAAGCTCATCGACCGCAATCGCTCCCGCAGCCGGGACATAGCCGAGGAACTGACCAAGACCATCGTGCTGCTGGGGGACGCCGCCGACGGCGAGCTGCTGCTGGAAGAAAACATCGAAAACACCGATGTTTTTTGCGCCGTCACCAATGACGACGAAGCCAACATTCTCTCTGCCATGCTGGCCAAGCGCCTGGGAGCGCGCAAAGTCATGGCCCTGATCAACCGCGCCGCCTATGTGGATCTGGTGGAAAGCGGTGATATCGACATCGCCATTTCGCCCCAGCAGGCCACCATCGGCAGCCTGCTGGCCCACGTGCGGCGCGGTGATGTGGTGGTGGTGCACAGCCTCAGGCGTGGCGCGGCGGAAGCCATTGAGGCGGTGGCCCACGGCGACCGCCACACCTCGAAGGTGGTGGGGCGTGCCGTCAACGACATCAAACTCCCCCCCGGCACTACCATAGGCGCTGTGGTGCGGGGCGACGAGGTCCTGATCGCCCATGGCGATACGGTGATTGAAGCGGAAGACCACGTAATCTTGTTCCTGGTGGACAAGCGCCGGGTCGCCGACGTGGAGCGCTTGTTCCAGGTGGGCATTACGTTTATCTGAACACCCGGAGCGGGAGCGGGATTTTGCAGCTACGCGTCATCCAACGCATCGTCGGCATCCTCCTGATGGTGTTCAGCGTCACCATGTTGCCGCCGGTGCTGGTGGGGCTGTATTTCGGCGACGGCGCCATCATGCCTTTCCTGCTCGGTTTTGTGATTCTGCTGTGCGCCGGCTTTCTGTTCTGGGCGCCGGTACGGCACTATCGCCGCGAACTGCGGGTGCGGGACGGCTTTATGGTGGTGCTGATGTTCTGGACCGTGCTGGGCCTGTCGGGTGCTATCCCCCTGATGTTGTCGGAGCGGCCCCACATGCTCTTCGCCGATGCGGTGTTCGAGTCCCTGTCGGGACTGACCACCACCGGGGCGACGGTGCTGGTGGGCATCGACGAGCTGCCGCACTCAATTTTGTTCTACCGCCAGCAGCTGCAATGGCTGGGCGGCATGGGCATCATCGTGCTGGCGGTGGCCATTCTGCCCATGCTGGGGGTGGGCGGCATGCAGCTCTATCGGGCGGAAACGCCGGGTCCCATCAAGGACACCAAAATCGCGCCCCGCCTGGCCGAGTCGGCCAAAGCCCTGTGGTACATCTATCTGGGCCTTACCGTGGCCTGCGCTCTGGCCTACTGGGCAGCGGGCATGGGGGGGTTTGACGCCGTCACCCACGCGTTTTCCACCGTGGCCATCGGTGGCTTTTCCACCCACGATGCCAGCATCGGCTATTTCGAAAGCGCGCTGATCGAGGTGGTGGCCGTGGTGTTCATGCTGCTGGCGGGGGTCAATTTTGCCCTGCATTTCATGGCCTGGCGCGCCCTCAGCCTCAAACCCTATCTGCTGGACGCGGAAGTGCGCACTTATCTTTCCATTCTGGCCATCGTGGCCCTGGTGGCCACCGGCTATCTGTATGGCACCGGCACCTTCACCCGGCCGGAAAGCGCCTTGCACCACGGCATCTTTCAAGCCGTGTCCATTGGCACCACCACCGGTTTCACCACCGCGCAATACCACCATTGGCCCGGTTTTTTACCCGTGCTGTTGTTGTTCACCAGTTTCATCGGTGCCTGCGCCGGCTCCACCGGCGGCGGCATGAAAGTCATCCGCTTTCTATTGTTGTTGAAACAAGGCACCCGCGAAGTCAAACGCCTGATCCACCCCAACGCCCAGTTTGTCATCAAGATCGGGGACAAACCCCTGCCGGACAATATCATCGACTCGGTGTGGGGTTTCTTCTCGGCCTATGTGGCGGTGTTCGTGGGCATGATGCTGTTGCTGATGTTCACCGGCCTGGATCAAATCACGGCCTTTTCCGCCGTGGCCGCCTGCCTCAACAACCTGGGTCCGGGTCTGGGTGAGGTGGGCACCAACTACGCCAGCATCAACGATTCCGCCAAATGGGTGCTGTGCCTGGCCATGGTGATGGGGCGGCTGGAGATCTTCACCCTGTTGGTGCTGTTCACGCCCGCCTTTTGGCGCCGTTGAAGAAAAACCATGTAAAATGTCTTTTCTGTCCCATCGCTTCCATTTCAACGCCCGCAGCCGGGGCGAGGAGAAGTCCATGAAAGATCTCGTGCGTTTTCTGACTTACGCGGCCTGCACCGCCGCCGTGGTGGCCGTGCTGTCCATCGTTTCCCAGTTTGAATCCCTGCGGGGCGATTTTCTGGTCATCCTGGCCGTCATCACGGTCATTGTCGGCCCGGTGTTGATTGGCGTGTGGATGGGCAAACGCGAACGGAGCAAATCTGAAACGGGCCCGCAGTAACGACAACCAAGGAGCACCATGAGCAACACTTCCACCCGCGAAAAGTGGGACCAACGCTATCTGGACGCTGATTTACCGGGTGATCCAGCGGAAGTTTTAAGCGAGAATCAACATCTGCTGCCCGTCGGGGGCACCGCCTTGGATCTGGCCTGTGGCCTGGGGGCCAATGCCTTGTTGCTGGCGGAGCACGGACTGGACACCCTGGCCTGGGACATCTCCCCCGTGGCGGTGGAGAAACTGGGCGCCATCGCCCACCGGCGCGGCCTGCCGCTGAGGGCTGAGAGCAAGGATCTCAGCACCTGCATACTGCCACCGGCCCGGTTTGACGTGATCGTGGTCGCCCACTACCTGGAACGCCCTCTGATTCCCGCCATCATCGACGCCCTCACCGTGGGCGGGCTGCTGTTTTTCCAGACCTTCACCCGCACCGCCTTGTCCGACGCCGGACCGAAAATCCCCGAGTGGCGCCTGGCGGACGGGGAATTGTGGTACCTGTTTCAGCCGCTCAGGCCGGTGGTCTACCGGGAGGAAGGTCTGCTGGGCGACACCCGCCGGGGCTTTCGCGACAAGGCGCAACTGGTGGCCATCAAAGACCCCGGGCCGCGGGCCATGGGTTGTGTGAAGGACAGGACGGACTGAAAGCCGCCAGGTGCCTGCAATGACCGTTTGCCGCTGCTGCCGCCAAGCCTCCCGCCGGGCCGCGCCACGATGAAAGTGGCGAGCTGGAATGTCAACTCCCTAAAAGTCCGCCTGCCCCATGTGTTGGAATGGATAGGGACCGCACAACCCGATCTCCTTGGCTTGCAGGAAACCAAGCTCACTGACGACAAATTCCCCGTGGACGCCATTGGCGGGGCCGGTTATCGCGTGGTGTATGCCGGTCAGAAGACCTACAACGGCGTGGCCATATTGAGCAAAGTGGACGCCGCTGACGTGGTCACCGGTCTGCCGGGTCTGGATGATCCCCAGCGGCGGGTGCTGGGTGCCACCTACGGCGATGTCCGCCTGCTCAATTTATACGTGCCCAACGGCGAGCATGTGGACTCGCCCAAATACCGCTACAAGCTCAACTGGCTGGACGCGTTGCGGGCTTACGTCGAAAACCAACTGCGCCAGTATCCCAAGCTGGTGGTAATCGGCGATTTCAACATTGCACCCGAGGCCCGCGATGTGCACGACCCCCAGCTCTGGGAAGGCCGTGTGCTTTGCAGCGCCAAAGAGCGGACCGCCTTTCAGGCCCTGATAAAAGCGGGCTTGGCGGACACCTACCGGCTGTTCAGGCAAGCGGAAAACGAGTTCTCCTGGTGGGATTACCGCATGGCCGCCTTCCGCCGCAACCTCGGCTTGCGCATCGATCACATTCTGGCCAGCCCCGCCCTGGCCGCCGCGTGCACCGGCGCCCGCATCGACAAAACGCCCCGCGGCTGGGAGCGGCCCTCGGATCATGCGCCGGTGATCGCGGAGTTCGGGCGGTGATGGCCCCGTCCCGCCTTCGGGTGAGTCCGCCGTGAAATACCGCGACCTGCGTGATTTTCTCACCCAACTGGAACGGGCCGGTGAACTCAAACGGATCACCGCGCCAGTGGATCCCCGTCTGGAAATGACCGAAATCTGCGACCGGGTGCTGCGCCGGGGTGGACCGGCCCTGTTGTTTGAACGCCCCAGCGGTTATGCCATCCCCGTGCTGGGCAATCTGTTCGGCACGCCCAAGCGGGTGGCCCTGGGCATGGGGGCGGCCTCGGTGGATGCCCTGCGGGAGGTGGGCAAACTGCTGGCCTGTCTGAAGGAACCGGAACCGCCCAAGGGTATGCGCGATGCCTTCGACAAACTGCCCGTGTTCAGGCAGGTGCTGAACATGGCACCCAAAGTGGTGAAAAAAGCCCCCTGCCAGGAGCATCTCATCGAAGGCAATGAGGTGGATTTGAGCACTCTGCCCATTCAAACCTGCTGGCCGGGGGATGCCGGACCGCTGATCACCTGGGCCCTGGTGATCACCAAAGGCCCCCACAAAGAACGGCAGAACTTGGGCATCTACCGCCAGCAGGTGATCGGCCGCAACAAGCTCATCATGCGCTGGCTGGCCCACCGCGGCGGGGCGCTGGATTTTCGCGACTGGCAGGCCGCCCACCCGGACCAGCCCTTTCCGGTGGCCGTGGCCCTGGGCGCCGATCCCGCCACCATCTTGGGCGCGGTGACGCCTGTGCCCGACAGCCTGTCGGAATACGCCTTCGCCGGCCTGCTGCGGGGCAGCAAGACCGAACTGGTGCAAGCCACCAGCAATGATCTGCATGTTCCCGCCTCTGCCGAAATCGTGCTGGAAGGGGTGATCCACCCCGGCGAGATGGCGGACGAGGGCCCCTTCGGTGACCACACCGGCTACTATAACGAGGTGGACCGCTTTCCCGTGTTCACGGTGGAGCGCATCACTCACCGCGATCAGCCCCTCTATCACAGCACCTACACCGGCCGGCCGCCGGATGAGCCGGCCGTATTGGGGGTGGCCCTCAACGAAGTGTTCGTGCCCCTCTTACAAAAACAATTTCCGGAGATCGTGGACTTTTACCTGCCGCCGGAAGGCTGTTCTTACCGCCTGGCCTGTGTCAGCATCAAAAAGCAATACCCCGGCCACGCCAAGCGGGTCATGCTGGGGGTATGGTCTTTTCTGCGCCAGTTCATGTACACCAAGTTTGTCATCGTCACCGACGATGACATCAACGTGCGTGACTGGAAAGACGTGATCTGGGCCATGACCACCCGCATGGACCCGGCCCGCGACACGGTCATGATTCACAACACGCCCATCGATTATCTGGACTTCGCCTCGCCGGTGTCCGGACTCGGATCAAAAATGGGCCTGGACGCCACCAGCAAATGGCCCGGTGAGACCCAGCGCGAATGGGGCCGGCCCATCACCATGGACGCGGCGGTGAAACGGCGCATTGACGAGCTGTGGATTCACCTGGGTCTGGATTGACGGGCATTTCTGAGCGAAGCTTTCGCCGCCGGCCCGCTATAATTTGGCGACGTCCCTAACCCGCCACGCGCACGCCAAGGAGGAAAGACATGCGGCCCATCATGCTGCTCAACGCCAAGGGAGGATGCGGCAAAACGACACTGGCCACCAATCTTGCCGCCTATTTCGCCGGCGCGGGCAAGCAAGTCACCCTGGCCGACTTTGATCCCCAGGGCAGCAGCATGGACTGGCTGGCGGCCCGCCCGGCTGATTGTTCCTACATCAAAGGCATCGCCGCGTGGAAAAACCCCCTGCGCCTTGGCAAGAACACCGATTACGTCATCATGGACGCGCCCGCCCGGGTGCACGGCAGAGACCTCACCCATATCGTGCGCAAGGTTGAAACGCTGGTGCTGCCGGTTCTTCCCTCCCCCATAGACATGCGCGCCGCCGCCCACTTTGTGGAGGAGCTGCTGCGGGTCGGCAAAGTGGAACGCAGGGAGGTCAAACTCGCCCTGGTGGCCAACCGTGTACGGGAGAACACCCTGATTTTTAACGAACTGGCGTCTTTTTTGGCAGGGCTGAAAATCCCCCTCGTGGCCACCTTGCGTGACACCCAAAACTATATCCGTGCCGCCGAACGCGGCCTGGGCATTTTCGAGCTGCCTCCGTCGTCCGTGGCGCAGGATCTGGAACAATGGACGCCATTGTTAAAGTGGCTGGCCAGCCGGCGGAGCCGGCCTTAGGAGCCTGCGGCCCGCTCGGTCCCCGCGTTCCCGCAAACCATATGGTCATCATCGTCATCGGTTCCGTCATCGCCCTGGCAGTGCTCATACATTATGAATTTTTGTACCGCACCTCGGCTGCCATCCCGCAGATGAGAATAAAGCACCGCTTGCGGATCGTCATTGGCGTGTTCGGCGCCCTGGTTGCCCATAGCATTGAAATTGTTCTGTTTGCCGCCGCCTATTATTTTCTGTCACAAAATGCGCAATGGGGCCGGTTCAGCGGCAACTTCGACGGTTCATTCACCGACTGCATTTACTTCTCCTACACCACGTTCACCACCCTGGGCGTAGGCGACATCGCCCCTTACGGCCATCTCAGACATCTGGCGGGACTGGAGTCGCTGACCGGCCTGCTGTTGATCACCTGGACCGCGTCATTTTTGTACTACGAAATGCAGCGCCACTGGAACCGGGGATGAGGCGGGCGTCAGGGCGCGGGTGCTGAGCCAAAGCGCTTGTAGCCCCATTGATACTGCTCTGGACATGTGCGCACGCAGCGTTCGACCATCTCATTCACGCCCGCCAGCGATGCGGCCAGGGTGCCTTCATTGAGCACCGCCGGTGCCGGCAGAAAATGCACCTGGAAACCACGCCCTCCGGTGAGGCGCCGGGCATAACAGAACACCACCGGCGCCCGGGTTTTCATGGCCAGACGCGACAACAGCACCATGGTATGGGCCGGCTGAGCAAAAAAAGGCGCCAGCCGGCCTTCCCCACCCTTGGGCATTTGATCGGGCAACAGCCCCACCGCCTCGCCCCGCCCAATGGCGCGGTACAGCGCCCGCACCCCCGCCGTGCCGGCAGGCACCAGATGCGCCCCCAGCCGCTCCCGGGCCCGCCGGATCACACCGTCCAGTTCCGTCTGTCGCGGGGGGCGGTAGAGTGTGGTGATGGGGTAGTGGGCCGAGCAGTAAAGGCCCATCAGTTCCCACTGCCCGAGGTGGGGCGTGGCCAGAATCACACCGCGGCCGGCTGCCAGGGCATCACGCACGTGCTGCTCGCCGTACACCTTGCGCACCAGTGCCAGCGCGCGCCCGCCCTCCCAATGCCACACCGCACCCGCTTCTAACATGGTTTTGCCGGTTTCCACCAGGCTGCGCCGCAACAGCCGGGCCTGCGCCGTCGCGCCGAGTTCAGGCAGACAGCGGGCAATGTTGGTGCGGCTGGTGTCCCGCAGCGTGTTGGGCACCATGGCAAGCAGGTGGCCCACTGCCCAGCCCAGCGCCTGGGTGGCAGGGTAGGGCAACAAGGCGAACACCCGCAGCAGCAACGCTATGGCCCGCGCCCTGGAAGACATCAGTTGTCCAGTTGACTGGAATAGTCGGTGGCCAGCACCCGCCGCGCCCGCGCCTCGAAGGGCGCCTCCACCTGCAGCTTGATGCCCCCTACGGCGATGTCGTACAGCCAGTCGGTCTGCACCAGGTTTTCATCGGCCAGCCAGGCGTCCACGCCCTCCGCCTGCAGGCGGCCCAGGGCAATGTGGGCGGCGGGCATGTTGTCGAAGGTGGCAATGGTGACGGGCTTCATGACACTTGTTCGGGGAAAACCGCAGTATACGCCGCCGCCGGTGTGCGAGGCCACGGGCGGTGTTAAAATGCCGGGCCTTGTGAAGAACACCGGCCGTCACTGCGCCTGGCTTGTTACCCGGTTTTGCGCCAACACTTACATTCACCGCCTGCCCACAGGAACGCCGCATGTCGCACATCGAACAGCTTCTACAGCAACGCATACTTATTCTGGACGGGGCCATGGGCACCATGATCCAGGGCTACCAGCTGGATGAGGCCGATTACCGCGGCGCCCGCTTCGCCGACCACGTTTGCGACCTCAAGGGCAACAACGACCTGTTGTCGCTGACCCGGCCGGACATCATCTACGACATCCACACCGCCTATCTGGATGCCGGCGCCGACATCATCGAGACCAACACCTTCAACGCCAACCACTTCGGCATGAGCGATTACCAGATGCCCGAGCTGGTGTACGAAATCAACAAAGCGTCGGCGGAACTGGCCAAGCGGGCCACTGCCGACGCCATGGCCAAAACGCCGGACCGGCCCCGTTTCGCAGCCGGGGTGCTGGGGCCGACGCCGGTTACCGCATCAGTGTCGCGCGACGTGGAAAATCCGGGCGCCCGCGATGTCACCTTCGACCAACTGGTCACCACCTACGACGAAGCCCTGCGCGGCCTGGTGGACGGTGGCGCCGATCTGATTCTGGTGGAGACCATTTTCGACACCCTCAATGCCAAGGCCGCCCTGTTTGCCATAGAGACTTATTTCGAGCGCGAGGGCTTGACCTTGCCGGTAATGATTTCCGGCACCATTCCCGATATGAGCGGGCGCTTGCTGTCCGGCCAAAACACCGAGGCCTTTTACAACTCCTTGCGTCACATCAATCCCCTGTCCGTGGGCCTCAACTGTGCCCTGGGCGCGGCGGAGCTGCGCCAATACGTGGCAGAGCTGGCGCGTATCTGCGAGTGCCGGGTCAGCGCCCACCCCAATGCGGGCCTGCCCAACGAATTCGGCGAATACGATGAAACGCCCGAAACCATGGCCGAACAAATCGGCGAATGGGCCGCCAGCGGCTTTCTCAACATCGTTGGCGGTTGCTGCGGCACCACGCCGGCCCATATCACTGCCATCGCGCAAGCCGTCGCCACGCATCCGCCGCGTCCCCTGCCCAAGCCGGAGGTGGCCTGTCGTCTGGCCGGCCTGGAGCCGCTGAACATCGGCCCGGACAGCTTGTTCGTCAACGTGGGCGAGCGCACCAACGTGACCGGTTCGGCCAGGTTCAAACGTTTGATTCTGGAGCAGCGCCCCGGCGAGGCCCTGGAAGTGGCACGCCAGCAAGTGGACAACGGTGCCCAGATCATTGATATCAACATGGACGAAGCCATGTTGGACGGCGCGGCGGCCATGCGCGATTTTATCAATCTCATCGCCTCCGAACCGGACATCGCCCGGGTGCCGGTAATGGTGGATTCGTCCAAGTGGTCCATCATCGAGGCCGGCTTGAAATGCCTGCAGGGCAAGGGCGTGGTCAACTCCATTTCCCTGAAAGAAGGGGAAAGCGCGTTTATCGAACGCGCGCGCCTGATCCGCAAATACGGCGCCGCCGCCGTCGTGATGGCCTTCGACGAACAGGGTCAGGCGGACACACGAGCGCGCAAGATCGACATCTGCGCCCGCTCCTACAAGATACTTACCGAACAGGTGGGCTTCCCGCCGGAAGATATTATTTTCGACCCCAATATTTTCGCCATCGCCACCGGCATCGAAGAACACAACAACTATGCCGTGGACTTCATCGAAGCTGTACGCTGGATCAAACACCAGCTTCCCCATGCGCTGGTGTCGGGCGGGGTGAGCAATGTGTCGTTTTCCTTCCGCGGCAACAACCCTGTGCGCGAGGCCATTCACTCGGTGTTTCTCTATCACGCCATCAAAGCGGGGCTGGACATGGGCATTGTCAATGCCGGCCAGCTGGCCGTCTACGACGAGCTGCCGCCGGAGCTGCGCGAACGGGTGGAAGACGTGGTGCTCAACCGTCGCCCGGATGCCACCGAACGTTTGCTGGAAATCGCCGGACGCTACAAAGGCGGCCCCGCCGCTGAAAAGAAAGAAGACCAGGCCTGGCGTCAGTGGCCGGTGGCCAAGCGACTGGAACACGCCCTGGTGAAAGGCATCGACAGCTACGTGGAACAGGACACGGAAGAGGCCCGCCAGCATTTCCCCCGGCCCATTGAAGTAATCGAAGGCCCCCTCATGGACGGCATGAACGTGGTGGGGGATTTGTTCGGCGAAGGCAAGATGTTTTTGCCCCAGGTGGTGAAATCCGCCCGGGTAATGAAAAAAGCGGTGGCTTATCTTATCCCTTATATCGAAGCTGAAAAAAGCGACGGGAACCGTTCCGCCGGAAAAATTCTCCTGGCCACGGTTAAAGGCGACGTGCACGATATCGGCAAAAATATTGTCGGCGTGGTATTGCAATGCAACAACTTCGACGTCATCGACCTGGGCGTGATGGTGCCGGCGCAAAAAATTCTCGATAGCGCCAGGGATGAGCAGGTGGACATCATCGGCCTGTCCGGCCTGATCACGCCGTCACTGGAAGAGATGACCCACATCGCCAAAGAGATGGAACGCCAGGGTTTCGCCGTACCCCTGCTTATCGGTGGTGCCACCACGTCAAGGGCCCACACCGCCGTGAAGATCGAGCCCCACTACCAAGGCGGTGCCACCGTGTGGGTCAAAGACGCCTCACGGGCGGTGGGAGTGGCGCAAAACCTCATCAGCGATACCCTCCGTGAGGACTACATCAGCAGGCTGCGGTGCGAGTACCAACAGGTGCGCAAACAGCACGCCGCCCGCCGCAGCCACACCCCCTGGCTGAGCCTGGACCAGGCGCGGGCCAATCAGACGCCCATCGACTGGGACAGATACACCCCGCCCGTACCCCGCGTTACCGGTATAAAAGTGTTCGCTGATTACCCCCTGAGCAAAATTGCCGAATACATCGACTGGACGCCTTTCTTCCACGCCTGGGAGCTGCGCGGCAGTTACCCCAGGATTCTCGACGATCCCGCCAAAGGCGCGGAAGCGAAGAAACTCTTCGCCGATGCGCAGACCCTGTTGCAGCAGATCATCGCTGAACACTGGCTGAGCGCGCGGGCGGTCATTGGCCTCTTCCCCGCCAGCCGGGTGGGAGATGACATCGAAATCTATCGTGATGACCGCCGCGCGGAAGTGCGTACCGTGTTGCACAACCTGCGCCAACAACAACAAAAGCCGGCGGGCCGACCCAATCGTTGCCTGAGTGATTTTATCGCGCCCAAAAGCACCGGTGTGCATGACTACATCGGCGCCTTCGCCCTTACCGCAGGCATCGGCATCGAGGAACACATCCGGCGTTTTGAGGCGGCTCACGACGACTACCGCGCCATCATGCTCAAAGCCCTGGCGGACCGCCTCGCCGAAGCCTTTGCGGAGCTTCTGCATCAGCGGGTGCGGCAGGAGTTCTGGGCTTACGCTGCTGATGAGGCGCTCGACAAAGACCAACTTGTCAAGGAGGCGTACCGCGGCATCCGGCCGGCCGCGGGCTATCCCGCCTGCCCCGACCACACGGAAAAAGACCTGCTGTGGGAACTGCTGAATGCAAAAGAACATACCGGCATCTGGCTTACCGAAACCAAGGCCATGGTGCCCACCGCTTCAGTCAGCGGCGTCTATTATTCCCACCCCGACAGCACTTACTTCGCCGTGGGAAAAATCAATCGCGACCAAGTGGAAGACTACGCCAAACGCAAAGGGCTGAGTTTGGCCGAAGCTGAAAAATGGCTGGCGCCGAATCTGGGCTACGAGACCAAGTGATACCGGTTACCCACGATGTCTGTCCGGGGCAGGGCCGGGGTCAGGCGCGCAATCCCACCAGCCGGGTCACTGGTATGCCAGAAACGAAGACCACGCCCGGGTGTTACATTACTGGTTGTCTGCTTTAGGTACTGCTGGTGATTTCCTCTCATATATTAAGGCGCCGAGACATGATACGCTTTGAAACAATTTTTAGAGTCCCCGATAGGGGATCCGTAAACCCCTCGCCTTTAGGCGATGGATGATATCCTTATGGGATGAAAGATTATAGGCTCTTCAGGAAAATTTGTGGGTAAAAACCTGGCAAATCTGTAGCGACGAGGATAGTTTTTGAGGTTTTGAAGGGGTAGTGCATCCTGCCCCC
>DRLM01000014.1 GCA_011375345.1 Gammaproteobacteria bacterium | reverse complement strand
GGCGTTGAAGGTGGTGCTTGTGGTGGTGAGCGTCTCGCCGCCTTCCAGTTGCAGCGTGCCATTGGCATCCACCGTCAGCACATGGGGCACGGTGAGGTTGTAGCCGTTCAGATCCAGCGTGCCCTGGGTAATGGTCAAGTCCTGCCCGGCGCCGTCCAGGGCGGTGGTGAAATCGGTCAGCAGTACTACTGTGCCCGACGCCTTGTAGATCGTGAAGGTGCCATCGGGAAGATCGCCGGTCACATTGATGGACTGGGTGCCGGTGCCGTACAGCGTCATCGCCGCTGTGCCCCCGACCCCGGTGTCGGTGGCGCTTAAGTCACCGGCGATGGCAATGGTGCCGGTGTCGATGTTGTTGACCCCGGTGAGGGTGAAGTTCCCGCCCACATTCATGGTGCCGGTGATGCTTAATGAGCGTCCCGCCATGTCCAGGATGACATGGTTGAGGGTGGTGGCGCCGTCGTTGAAGACTGGGGTGCCGGACTGCGAGATATCAAACACCACGGTGGTGCCATTGCTGGTGGCGTCCACGGTGCCACCGGTTCTCACCCAGCCGTAGTTGCCGTCCAGTTCAATCGTGCCGTACAGGGTAAGTGTGCCGGTGTTGTTGATCTCGATGCCGGGAATCGCCCCCCCGCAGCTTGGATCGGGCACGGTGTCGTAGCAGCGCAGGCTTTGGTTGACGCCGTCGAACAGCAGATGGCCCGTGCCGGCCACGCCGGTATCCAGGGTGATGACATCGCCGGCGACCCGGACGGTGCCGGTGTTGATGGTGTTCACCGCCGTGATCTTGAATGGGCCGTTCACGTCCAGCGTTCCGGTGACATTGAGCACGCCGCCACTCATGTCCAGCTCCACGCTGTTAAAAACCGTGGTGCTGTCGTTCACGGCGATGGTATTGGGGCCGGCGAAAACAACAGTGGCGCCCTGGCTCACCGTGTCCACTGCGCCGCCGGTATAGGTCCAGCCGGAGCTGCCGTGGATGCCGATGGTGTCGAACACGGTGAGGGTGCCCGTGTTGTTGATCTCCAGTCCGGGCAAGTCGCCCCGGCCGCCGGCCTTGTCGGCATACAGCTCCTGGTTGACGCCGTCGAAGAGGATCTTGCCGTCGCCTCTCACATCGCCGTCGGTGGTGACCACGTTGCCCGCCACCGCAATGGTGCCGGTGTTGATGCTGTTGACACTGGTGAGGGTGAGGTTGCCGTTGATATCCAGGGTGCCGGTGACGTCCACCACGCCGCCGCTCATGTTCAGCTCGACATTGTTGAATGTGGTGGTGCTGTCGTTCACCGTGATGGTGCCGGCGCTGGCGACAAGGAGTGTGGCACCCTGGCTCAGCATGTCCACTGCGCCACCGGTATAGGTCCAGCCGGAGCTGCCGTGGATGCCGATGGTGTCGAACACGGTGAGGGTGCCCGTGTTGTTGACTTCCACCCCGGGCAGGTCGCCCTGGCCGCCGGCCTTGTCGACATACAGTTCCTGGTTGGCGCCGTCGAAGAGGATCTTGCCGTCGCCCCTCACATCGCCGTCGGTGGTGACCACATTGCCCGCCACCGCAATGGTGCCGGTGTTGATGTTGTTAACGTTGGTGAGGGTGAGGTTGCCGTTGATATCCAGGGTGCCGGTGATGTTCAGATTACCGCCGGACATATCGAGCTGGACATGATTCATTGTCGCCGTGCCGGTGCTTACGGCGCGGGTGGCGTTGGAGTGGAACAGCACTGTGCCACTGTTGTGGCTGAAGCTGCCGGCGGCAATGGTGAAGTCACCCGCCAGGCGGGTGGTGGCAGAGGTGGCGGTGAAACTCCCCCCGCTGATGAGTAGCGCGCCGTTGATATCCACCGTGCCACTGCCGCCGTTGAAAGTGCCCAGGCTCTCCATGCCGGGTGCGGTGACATCGCCCCCCGGGGCGAAGCTGTGGCCGCCGGGCAGGTACAGCTCGGTGGCACTGCCGGAGACAGTGAGGGCACCGGCGCTGACCGAGTAGAGGATCTCCGAGTCAGAGTATGCCCCCCTGGCGGTGCTCATCAGGGCGTTGGTGAGCGAGCCGCTGTTGTCATGGCGGACGATGAGGTGGTCTTTGTACAGGTCAATATTGGCAAGGTTGCCGCCGGGGGATACGGTGACGGTGGTGGCGTCGTCGGTGGCGCCGTCGTTGCCATCGATGTAGAGCACAATGGCATCCCCCACACCCACGCTGGCATTGATACTGTAGTTGCCCGAGGCATCGGTCACCGCCGTGCCCGCACTGCTCCCGTTCACCAGCAGGCGCACCGTCTTGCCGGCGCCGATGTTGGTGATTCCTTCGTCGGTGTAGGCGGTGCCGGCAATGGTGGCGGCCAGGGCGGCGGCGGTGGTGACGGCCCACAGCAGCGCGACGCCGGCCAGGCGGCGCAGGGTGTGCGCGCCCCGGCTCAGGCCGGGGGGGCGGAATGGGATATGGCCACGGTGTTGGAAGTCCATTTATGGGCGTGCCGCCTGCTGTGTTGGCGCTGCATCCATCGGGTGCGCGGGGACGCGCGGCATCCTCCCGGGCTGCGGCTGCAATCATTGTTTCGGCCGCAGCGCCGGTGTTTTTACGGCGGGAACGCGGATGGCAGCCGCCCTTTCCTTGTCTACTGGCCAATGGCCCGTGGGGCGGTCCCGTCTTGCTGGTGGATCCCGCTTTCCGCGAGCGCGCCCTGCCCCTTGATTGGGGCAAGCCCGTCCCCCTCTCCGGGTACTGCCTGCGGCGTGTATCCCCGGTGTTCGCCTCGCCCATCCACACGAATCATCTCATCGGCTGCGAGCAGTTGTGCGGGTGGGCGCGGGGCGCGACCGGCCGTCAACAAAGCCCGGCGCGATCGTCGTGCGCACTGGTGAGCAATGCGGGTCGGGGCGGAGACGGCAGCAGGAGGTCGCGGTAGGCTTCCAGTTGGTCCAGCAGGGCGGCATCCCGGGCGCTCAGGTCCGGGCGGGCGCGCAGGGCGGTCAGGCGGGCGTTGAAATTGTCCAGGGTGATGCTGGCGCCGGCGGCGGGGTCGGTGAGGCGGGTGCGGCGGTAGTCGTCCCAGCGGGCCCGCTCTGCCGCCGACAGGGTGTCGGGGTAGTTGCGGGCGCGGAAGCGGAACAGCATCTCAGGCAGACGCGGGTCCTCGAAGGCCGGTTCCAGCTTGCCCAGTTCCGCCGGCGGGGTCTGGCGCACCTGATCCATGCGGCGGCGGTCGGCGTCGCTGAAAAAGCCGCCGCCGTAGAGCATCAGATCGGGGTTGGTCTCCGGCTCAAACCGGCGCATCTGGTAGACCTGGCTCAAATTGGTGATGAAGGCTTTTGCCCCCTTGACGATCTCCAGGTGCTGGTGGCACAGGCCGAGATCGATCCGCCAGCGCCCGGCGGCCTGGGGCGTGAGGGTGCCCGCCGGCACCACCACCGGCGATTTGTTGAGGTGCACGGTTTTTACCGGCACCCGCTCCCGGCCCGCCGGCAGTTCGTCCTGGGGGGTGAACAGGCGTTCGTGGAGGGCTTTGGCGCTGAGGTCCAGAAAAGGCCGGGGATCCACCCTGAGGTCGTAGACCATGATCTCGTTTTTGTTCCGGGGATGCCGGGCCAGCGGCACCACCAGGGCGATGCAGCCCAGTTCCGCGGCGTACATGGCCGAGGCGTGCAGCACCGGCCGGTGGTGGCGCACGTTGAGCAGTGCCGCCACCCGCTGTTTGGTGCGGTGCTGGAAAACGTAATCGTAGAGCTTCGGTTGCCGGGTTTTGATCAGCCGTGCCAGGGCGAGGGTGGCGCGCACGTCCGCCAGGGCATCGTGGGCGGCTTCGTGGGCTATGCCGTTGGCCCGGGTGAGGTCTTCCAGGCGGAAGCTGGTGTGGCCGTCCTCCCGCCGGGGCCAGTGGATGCCCTCGGGCCGCAGGGCATGGGTCAGGCGCACCACGTCGATGAGATCCCAACGGGAATTGCCGTTTTGCCATTCGCGGGCGTAAGGGTCGAAGAAGTTGCGGTAAAGGCTGCTGCGGGTGACTTCGTCGTCGAAACGCAGGTTGTTGTAGCCCGCCACGCAGGTGCCGGGACGGGCAAATTCCTCATTGATGCGACCGATGAAGTCCACCTCCGGCAAGCCCTTTTCCCAGGCCAGCTGCGGCGTGATGCCGGTAACCAGGGTGGCCTCCGGCTGGGGCAGGAAATCGTCCGCCGGACGGCAGTAGAGCGTCAGCGGTTCGCCGATGATGTTGAGATCGGGGTCAGTGCGCAGCCCGGCGAACTGCGCCGGCCGGTCCCGCCGGGGGTCGGCGCCGAAGGTTTCGAAGTCGTACCAGTAAATGCTGTTCGTCATGCCGATGGGGCTCCGGCCCGTGGTGGAATGAAGCGGCTATCTTAACAGGATGTTGAAAAATCCCGTTTCTCAACATCCTGTTATTGACCCGACAAGTGAATAGTCCACCGGCCAAAGCCGGATTGATCGGCCATATGGCCGGTTGTCCCCTCTCCCAAGACCGGGACAGGCCAAAGGCATCAACATTGCCGGGTCAGTGTCGCGGTACAGGGATGCGGATGCGCCGAGTCAATAACCGCCTTCCAGCCAGACCGGCAGTGCCTCCGCCAGGCGCACTTCCCGGGGCGAGACCGCGGCCCGGTAGGCGATCACTTCCACCCCGGCGCGGGCGGCCGCGCGCAGGGTGGCGCCGTAGCGGGGGTCAATGTCATCGGCGGGCCGCACCGCATGGACATCGCCCCGCGCCACGCAAAAACACAGCACCGCCCGGTGGCCGGCCGTCACCGTGTGCATCAATTCCCGTAGATGCCTGGCGCCGCGGGCGCTGACGGCGTCGGGAAAAGCGGCGATGCCGCGTCCGGCCAGGGTCACGTTTTTCACCTCCACGTAGCAGCGCCGGCCGCCCCTCTCCAGCAGCAGATCCACGCGGCTGTTTTCCATACCGAAGCGCACCTCCCGGCGCAGGGTATCGTAGCCCTGCAACTCCGTCATGACGCCCGCCGCCACGGCCTCCGCCACCAGGGCATTGGCCCGCGCCGTGTTCACGCTCACCCAGGTGCCGGGGGCAATCTCGCTCAGTTCCCAGGAGTGGCGGTATTTGCGCCTGGGGTTGTCCGATTCGCTCAACAAAACCCCCATGCCCGGCTCGGCGCAGCCTGTCATGGCGCCGGTGTTGGCGGTATGGACGGTGAGGGTGGAGCCATCTTCCAGGCGCACGTCAGCGAGAAAACGCCGGTAGCGGCACAGCAGGGTGGCGGCCTGGAGCGGGGGGTGGAAAATCATAAAAAACCCCGGGAGCGGCGCTTGAAAAACGCCTCGCTTCGGGCGCACAGTGTAACAGAGCTTGAATCGCGGCCGTCCAGGGGGAAGACAGGGACGGGGCAGAGGGGGACGCGATGGGCGGGAGACCATTTGTGTCGGTCAAAACAACGCCACCGGCGGCGGCCGGCGTGCTGCGCCGGCACCATTTGTTTGCGCTGATTGACGGAACCGCAGGGGGCGGCACCTGCTGGTGCACGGCGCCCGCAGGCAGCGGCAAGACAACCTTCGCGGCAAGCTACGCCGCGGCTTATTCCGGCCCCTGCATGTGGCTGACGCTGGACGAGGGTGACGCCGACCCGGCCGGCTTGTTTCACTACCTGACACAGTCGCTGCAAGTGTTGCAGCGGCCGGGCAGTGTCGACCTGCCCCGCTTCACCCCCGACTGTTTCGCCGCCCTGGCGGAGTTTGCGCGCCGGTTTTTCCGCGCCCTGTACGGCGGCTTCGAGTGCCCGTGGCTGTGGGTGCTGGACAATTACCATGCCCTGCCCCGGCTGGGCGTGGTGCACGAGGTGCTGCGGGTGGCCCTGGAGGAGTTGCCCGGGACGGCCCGCGCGCTGGTGTTGAGCCGCGCCGCGCCGCCACCCCCTTTTGCGCGCCTGCGGCTGGGGGGCAGACTCCGCCTGGTCCCGCCGGAGGCGTTCGTTTTGTCCTTGTCCGAAACCACTGCCCTGGCCAGGTCCCGCCTGCAAAACGAGCTGCCGAAGCAGGCAATGGCGCAGGTGCATCGCAAAACCCAGGGATGGATGGCGGGCACGGTGGTGTTGCTCGAGCGGCTGAGGAGCGGCGACGGGGCACTTCCCGTGCAGCGGGACGGGGCGCCGGAGCTGTTGTTCGATTATTTCTATTACGAAGTGTGGCGCGGGCTGGCGCCGGCGACGCAGCAGTTTTTGATGCAGGTGGCATTGTTGCCCCAGGTCACCGTGGCCGCCGCCCGCGAGCTGACCGGCTGCCCGGACGCGGAAAAGATTTTGAACGGCCTGGCCGAACAGCACCAGTTTACGGCGCGCCACGGCACTGGACCGGTGCACTATCAGTTTCACGCCTTGTTTCGGGATTTTCTGCGGGCTCAGGGGCAACATGCATTGCCTGCCGGGGAGCGGCAGGCAATGCTCCGCCGGGCCGCCCGTTGGTGCATCGCGCACGAGCGCGAGGAAGACGCGCTGGCCTTGCTCCGCCAGGCGGAAGCCTGGCCGGAACTGACGGATTTTGTTTTGCAGCGCGCCGCGGCCCTGGTGGCGGGCGGGCGCAACCAAACCTTGCGCGCCTGGCTGCACAGCCTGCCGGAAGCGGTCCGCTCCGGCCACCCCTGGCTGCACTACTGGGCGGCCCTGGCGGGCTTGTTCTTTGACCCCGGTGCCAGCCGGGAGCAGTTCCGCCGTGCCGCGGCGCGCTTTGCCAAAGCCCGCGAGCCGGCGGGGGAAGCGCTGGCGGCGGCGGGCTTCATCGACGCCACGTTGTTCGGCATGCTGGGACCGAAATCCCTGGATCCCTGGATCGACCGGCTGGAGACCCTGCTGGACGAAGCGCCGCCCTTTCCCAGCCCCGATATGGGCGCACGGGCGCTCGCCACCTTCTTTCGGGCGCTGATGATCCGCCGCCCCGGGCACCGGCGTATCGGCCACTACGCCGCGAAGGTTCTGGCCCTGATGGAGGAGGCGGTGGCCGACGACAATCTGCGCCTGCTGGCGGTGCTGGACGTGGCGTTTTATTACCAGTTCGTCGGCGCTCTGGAGCAGGCCTTCACCGTGCTCGAGCAGGTATGCCGGCACAGCAGCACCACAGAGCCCTCCCCCATGGTGCTGATCACCCGCTGCCGCGCCGAAGCCTGGTTCGGCCTGCTCAGCCGCGATTTTGAGCGGGCCGAGAAGGCTATCAAAGCCGGTCTGACCGCGGGCCGGAAACATGGCGTGCCCGTCTGGGAGGCGCAGCTCCTGGCCACCGCGGCGGCGCTGGCCCAATATCGCGGCGACAGCGCTGAGGCCCGGCGCTGGCTGGACCGGCTGGGCGCCCTGCCGGAGCCGGTCCAGCGGGTCAACATCGCCTACAGTCACAGCACCGCCGCCTGGCATGCCCTCTGTATCGGTGATCTGTCCCTGGCCGGTCACCACAGCGCCATCGCCACCGGCATGGCGGATCAGCACGGCATGCCGTTTTTGCAGGCCCTGAGCGCCCTGGCAGCGGCGCAGATTCAGCGTGAGGGGCGCGACTTCGCCGCCGCCCGGGGCAGCCTGGAGCAGGCCGCAAGCATTGCCCGCGCCATGGCCAGCGATCTGCTCCATTACTCCTGCGCCCTGCAGCGCGCCGCCCTGGCCGCCAGCCAGGGGCAGGACAGCCTGCCCGCCTTGCGCCGCGCTTTGGCGCTGGGCCGCCGCCACGGCTACCGCTTTTATTACTGGTGGCGGGCCGAGGACATGGGCGCGCTGTGTATGACGGCGCTGGCTGCCGGAATCGAAACAGAGCACGTCCGCCGGCTTATCCGCGAACACCGTCTGCTCCCGCCCGCGCCGCCGCAGGACAGCGAGGCCTGGCCCTGGCCGGTGAAGATCCGCACCCTGGGGGCGTTCGAATTGATCCTGGACGACAAGCCGCGACAATCAGCAGGCAAGGCCCAGCGCCGCCCCCTGGAACTGCTCAAGGCCCTCATCGCCCTGGGCGGCCACAAAGTCTCGCAAGAGCGCTTGCTTGATGCCCTCTGGGGAGACAGCTCCGATGCCTACGGCGCCTTCACCACCACCTTGCAACGGCTGCGAAAACTGCTGGGCTGCAAAGAAGCGCTGGTCCTCAGCGACGGCAGCCTCAGCCTGGAGCCGCGCTGCTGCTGCGTGGACCTGTGGGTGTTTGAGCGCATCGCCGATGATCTGGAACGTTGCCTGATCAAGGAAGAACTGGAGCCGGCCTGGGAGGCGCTGGAACGCTTGCTGCGCCTCTACCGGGGTCCTTTTCTGGCCGAAGACAGCGAGCAGGCCTGGATGATAACGCCGCGGGAGCGCAGCCGCGCCCGCTTTCACCGCGCCGTGGCGGGGTTGGGCGATGCCCTGCTGCAAAACGGCGACCCGCGGCGGGCCGCCCTGTGCTTTGCCCGCGGCCAGGACATCGACCCCGCCGCGGAAGCCTTCTGCCGGGGCGCCATGAAGGCCTGCCACCGTCTGGGTGACGCCCCGGCTGTGGACGGCGCCTGGCAACGCTACGCCCGGACCCTGGGTGACGAAACCGGGCGCGAGCCGCCGATGTGGATAAGCGAACTCTATCGCCGCCTGCATCAGGGCCCGAAGTGCTGAATCACCCCGCCGGCGGGCGGTGCCCTGAGGCCGCGTTGTCTTTTCCCCTTCCGTGTTATCTATCTGTTACCTCCCCTGTGGTAGCGTTCCTGTTACCGCTCGCGGGATAGAGGGGTTCTCGTCCACCGGCAGCGCCGGTGAAGCGCAGAAGAAAACCCGCAGGCGGGCCAAAAAGCAGCGGCGCGCCGGCTCTGGTGAGGGGATGCGTCGCTCACGCCAGTGCACTTGTGAAAAAAGTAACAGGGAGACGGACAATGAAGAAACAATTCCGGGCAGCGATAATGCTGGCGGGCGCGCTCTGCGCCGGCCAGGCCTATGCTTTTGACGGCGAGCGCCGCGGTTTCGTGCTGGGCCTGGGTATCGGCCTGCACAGCACCGACATCGAAGATAACGGCGTGCCCTACAGCAACATCGCCCGCGACGAATCCCCCTCGGGCCTAATGACCAGCTTTCGCATCGGCGCCGGGCTGGGGAAACATTTCCTGCTCTATTACACCAACGACGTGGCCTGGTTTTCCGAAAAGGCGGAAGACAACCTCACCATCGCCGCCCTCACCGGCATTGGCGGTGCCTACTATTTCAAACCCCAACCCGGTGGTCCCTATCTGAACGCCGCCTTCGGTTGGGCGGGCCGCGTTGAACTGGCTGACAGCCTCACGGACAAGGACTACACCGGCACCGGTTTTTCCCTGGGCGTGGGTTATGAATTCAGGAAATGGCTGAGCGTGGAAGCGAGGTACGTGGATATGAGCCTGGAGCACGAAACCTTCGATGTCTTCACCAAGGACGTCTCGTCCTTGCAGCTGACCTTCCAGGCGACCTTTTACTGATTCATCAACAGCGGGCAGCGGTGGTTGCCTCTGCCAATATGGCGGTCACCAAGGCAACCACCGCTTGCCCCTGCATTTTGCGGTGACCACCATAGCAAAAGGGAGAATTCAGAATGAGTTTGAATCGCATGGTTGCCATTGCCCTGGTTGTGGCAGTTCTTTCTGGTTGCGCCAAAGTACTAGTGAAGGCCGACACTGATCCCAATGCTGATCTGTCGAAACTCACGAGCTTTTATGTGCGCAAAAGCGAGACAGACAAGCGCGACCTGGCAGAAAAAATAGCTGCCCAACTTAAAAAATACGGCTATCGCGTCGTATCCGCCGAGGCGGCACAGAATCGGCAGACTGCTGACGCCGTTGTTACCTATGTGGATCGCTGGGTGTGGGATATGACAACGTATATGTTGGAGCTCAATGTCCAGTTCCGTGACCCAGACACCGACTTTGTTTTTGCCAGCGGCACAAGCTATCGCACCTCGCTGGCGCGCAAGCCGCCTGAATATATGATTGAAGAAGTATTGTCGAAAATGCTGGGGCGGCCTTTTCCGTCCGACTCAGGTCACTCAGGGAACGGGGAATGAAGATGAAGAAAGCATTGATGGTATTGATGTGCGCTATTGCAGCAACAGGCTGCGCAGTGGGGAATAAGTACAACTATAGTGCCGGAGATCTCAATCTCCCGGTCAAAACAACAGCCACCAAAGGCTTAGTGTTGAAGGTGGAAGATCGCCGGCCTTATGTTGTCAATGGTGACAAGAAACCGCAATTTGTCGGAATACAGAGAGGTGGGCTTGGGGTTCCTTTTGACGTGACCACTGTGTCAGGGGAACCCCTGGTCAGCGATATGGCTACTTCGATCAAGAAGGGGCTGGAACAATCTGGGTATCACGTGACGGTCGTGCCTGACGCTTCTGACCTTTCCTCCCTATTGCTTGCGGTAAGGGACGGAGGCGCATTCCGCCTACTATGGCTCAAAGTGGATGAATGGAAGAGCGACATATATATGGACATTGGTCTTAGTTATGATCTCCTTCTGGAGGTCTACGATGCAACAGGCAAGAAACTGGCTGAAAGCAGAATCCATAGCAAAGACTCCGAGAGCGTTGGCGGGGCAAAATTGTTCGCAAGTCAGACTTCCGAGTATCTTGTGCAGGAGTTCGCCAAGCTTATCGGGTATCTCTTTAACAAAAAGTCCGT
>DRLM01000013.1 GCA_011375345.1 Gammaproteobacteria bacterium | reverse complement strand
TTGCCTTCGTTGGCAATATACAAAGGATCGAGGCCAAGCAGCTCACAGGCGGCCGCCACTTGTGGTTTGACGGGAATGGCTGCCTCATTGAGTTGCATGCCGACACCGGACTGACCGGCCAGTTCATTTAGCGTCGCGGCCAGACCGCCACGGGTGGGGTCACGCAGGCAGCGGATCTGCGGCACGGCATTCACCATATCGGCCACCAGACCATTCAACGCCGCCAAATCCGATTCAATGGTGGTCTCGAATTCCAGATTTTCCCGTTTGGAGAGAATGGCAATCCCGTGATCGCCCATGCTGCCGCTGACCAGTATGGCATCGCCGGGCCGCGCCCGATCACCGGAAATATTCACCCCTTCCGGCACTATCCCAACACCGGTGGTACTGATAAAAACCCCATCGCCCTTGCCCTGCTCCACCACCTTGGTGTCACCACAGACCACACTCACACCAGCCGCTGCGGCCGCATCAGCCATGCTGATCACAATGCGTTCCAGATCCGCCAGCGGAAAACCTTCTTCGAGAATGAAACTGGCGGAGAGATAGAGTGGCCTGGCGCCGGACATGGCCACGTCGTTGACCGTGCCATACACTGCAAGAGTGCCGATATCGCCGCCGGGAAAGAACAGCGGCGCGATCACATGGCCGTCAGTGGACATCACCATGCGTCCCGCGGCGACTTCAAAGCAGGCCTGATCGTTGCCCTGGCGCAGCAGCGGATTGTCCAGGTGTTTGATGAACAGATCTTCAATCAACCGGACCATGGCGCGACCGCCGCTGCCGTGACTCATGTCGACTTTGCCGGTTGTCGCGTTCAGCCTCACTCTTCACTCACCAGGTGTTGTAAAACGCTTCCCCGTTCCCGCGTATCCCACTACGCGACGCCCCGAAACCGCCCGTAATTCCAATAGGCGGCGCACGCCCCTTCAGAAGAAACCATGCAGGAGCCCATGGGATTCTCCGGCATACAAACCGTGCCGAACAGTTTGCAGTCTATGGGCTTTTTTTGTCCACGCAAAATCGCCGGACACTCGCAGCCTTTGGTATCCGTCGCCGCCCGGGCACTGACACTGAAACGTTTCTCTGCATCAAACTCACCGTACCCGGCGCGAATCTCCAAGGCACTGTTGGGGATCAAACCAAGGCCGCGCCACTGAAAACCGGCGCGCACTTCAAACACTTCTTCCACCAGTGCCTGGGCCTTGGTGTTGCCATCGCGGCTGACGGCGCGGGAATATTCGTTCTCAACAATATTGCGCCCCTCGTTGATCAGCCGGATCGCCATCAGGACCGACTGCATCACATCCAGCGGTTCGAAGCCGGCGATAACAATGGGCTTTTTATAGTCTTTGGCAAACTGTTCATAGGGCCGGCTGCCGATGACGGTGCTGACATGGGAAGGACCGAGAAAGGCGTCGATATTGACAGGCTCTTCGGCATTCAAAATTGCACCCAAGGCAGCGGGGGTCAGCACGTGATTGCAGAAGACGGAAAAGTTTTTCAGCGACTCTGAGCGGGCCTGCTTGATCGCCACTGCGGTGGGCGGTGTGGTGGTCTCGAAACCAATGGCAAAGAAAACCACCTGTTGTTCGGGATGGTCACGCGCAATCTGCAACGCGTCCTGGGTGGAATAGACCATGCGGACATCAGCACCATCGGCCCTGGCCTGCATCAGGCTGCGGCGGTTACCGGCCGGCACACGCATCATGTCGCCGTAGGTGCACAGGATCACACCATGATTCTGTGCCAGTTGCATCGCCTCATCAATACGGCCAACGGGCAACACGCAGACCGGGCAGCCGGGGCCGTGGATGAACTCGACATTGGCCGGCATCAAATCCTGCACCCCATAGCGAAAAATGGCATGGGTATGACCGCCGCAGAACTCCATCAAACGGTAGCGGCGTTCGGCCTTTGCCTCGCGCGCAATAGCAGCGGCGATGGCACGCGCCTGCTGCTGGTCGCGAAATTCATCCACATACTTCATGTACCCATTTCCAGCATGCCGGCTTCGGCGAACAGCTCCAGCGTCTTTCGCGCCTCTTCGGGATCGATTTTATTAAGCGCATAGCCGACGTGGATCAATACATAATCACCGATGGCGACATCTTCCACCAGGGCCAGGGAGACTTCTTTCTTTACGCCGCCAAGTGAGACTTGGGCGTTGTCGCCGTCTGTCTCAATCACTTCTGCGGGGATGGCCAGACACATGACTAACCTTCCCTCGCTTCTTTCTGCTGTGGCCGGCGGGACTCGATCCAGTCATACCACCGCGCAAGCCCGTCGCCTTTGGTGGCCGAAATCCGTATCACCTCGATATCCGGGTTTACCCGCTTTGCGTAGGCGATGCACTGTTCCACATCGAAATCGAGATAGGGCAACAGGTCCACTTTATTCAACAGCATCACGTCGGCAGCATGAAACATATCCGGATATTTGATCGGTTTGTCTTCACCTTCCGTCACGGAGAGGATGGCCACTTTGTGCGCCTCACCCAGATCAAACCCGGCCGGGCAGACTAGATTTCCGACGTTTTCGATGAGCAGCAAACTGCCGCTTTCCGGCTCAAGTTTTTCCACCGCGCACCCGACCATGCGGGCGTCGAGATGGCAGCCCTTGCCGGTGTTGATCTGCACCGCGGGCACACCGGTGGCGCGAATGCGGTCAGCGTCCATGGCGGTCTGTTGATCTCCTTCGATGACGCTGACGGGCATGGTGTCTTTCAAATCGCTTGCAGTGCGGGCCAACAGCGTGGTCTTGCCGGAGCCCGGGCTGGAGACCAGATTCAACACCAGAATGCCGCGCCCGGCAAAGTAGCACCGGTTGCGCGCGGCGTACTCGTTGTTCTTGGCCAGAATATCGGTCTCGAGGCGCACCCTGCGGCTTTCACAGCTGTGCGGATCGTGGGCATGATGAGGGCCAGAGCCGTCAATCATCGCCCGGTCCGTGCCGCACCCACAGTCTATGCACACTACTCCACCTCCAGTTCCCTGATCCGCAGCGCCTCACCAGCAGTGACCTGCAGTTGATGGCCGCCGCACCCCGGACAACCATCAAAGCGCTGCCTGATGGCCACTTTCTTCCCGCACTGCGGGCACCATGCCTGACCGGGCACAGCAATAATCTCGAGACGGGCGCCGGCGGCAATGGAATCTTTCATCACCACATCAAAACCAAAACGTAGGGCCTCCACCTCAACGCCGGCCAGAGCGCCCACCTCCAGCCACACCGTCTTAACTTTGCGGTAGCGTTGCACCCCGGCCTGTTCTTCAAGCACCTGCAACACCCTTTCACACAAGGAGATCTCATGCATTCAACAAACTCTTGGCTTGGCCGCCGGCACAAGCTGCCATGGCGCTGGCTCCGCGCGCCGCCCGCTGGCTCCCCGGCGCTGCATTCTCCTCAGGGAACACAGCCCCTCTCCTGCACCCGGGAGAAGACAATCCCGCTGCCCCGGCATGACCCTGGCGCAGTCTGCAATGATACCGCCTTCTATCAACCGGCCGCAGGAGGAATAGCAAACCCCAATGTTGCAAGTTTTTGGATGCACCGTCATGTATCAATGACGATAAGTTGTTAAAAATGCAAGGCAGCCGCAAACCGCGCAGGCGGCGGCCGGCTTTGAAAAAAGCCAGGAAGGCTTTTTTCAACATCCTGTTAACAAAGAAGGCCGCAGGGGGGTTAGAATCATCATTATCCATTCACCGCGGAAACACGGAGGATGAGAGAAGCACGTGTTGGTGGAATGGTCCCGCTGGTTTTAAGCATCGCTCATGTGATGGCGCAACTGGTGCTGCTGACTACGCCGCAGCCACCGTAGCATTGTGGAAAAACCCGCCCTCCCAAGCTCAGGAAACCCCATGTCCCTAGAAAACTGGCACGAAGAAAAACAATCCGCCTGGCTCTACCGCGTTGTCACCCAGGTGGAAACCGACCCCCAAAAAAGCAGCCTGTTTTCCGAACTGGCCGATGCTGCCGAATCCCAGGCGCGGATTTGGGAAAAAGAACTGATCCGCCAGGGTGCAAGCCCGCCACGCTTTCTGCCCACGCGCCGCGCCCGTCTGGTCGCCCGTATGTTGCGCACGCTGGGCCCCCGCCCCATCCGGCCCATATTGGCGGCGATGAAGGTGCGGGGCCTGTCCGTCTACCAGGGCCGGGCCGTGCGCGGCGCTCACCCCATGCCCACCTGCATCAGCGAGGTGGGCCGCGGCCACAAAGGCATCGCAGCCGGCGGCAATGTGCGCGCGGCGGTGTTCGGCGTGAACGACGGCCTGGTCTCCAACGCCGCCCTCATCATGGGCGTGGCGGGCGCCACCCCGGACTTGAACATTGTGATGCTGTCCGGGGTCGCCGGCTTGCTGGCGGGCGCCTTCTCCATGGCTGCGGGGGAATACATTTCCATGCGGTCCCAGCGCGAGCTGTTCGAATATCAAATCGCCCTGGAACGGGAAGAAATCGAACACTACCCCATCGAGGAGGAAGAAGAACTGGCCCTCATCTACCGCGCCCGGGGCCTCAGCAAAGAACAGGCGGAAAGCGTGGCCCGCGAACTGATGAAAGACCCCGATACCGCCCTGGACACCCTGGCCCGCGAAGAACTGGGCCTGAATCCCGACGACCTGGGCTCACCCTGGGGCGCGGCGGGCTTTTCCTTTCTCTCCTTCGCGGCGGGTGGCGCCTTGCCCCTGCTGCCCTTCCTGCTCGGACCCGGCAGCACCACCCTGCCCGCGGCCATCATCCTCACCTTGGCCGCCCTGTTCGCCGTCGGTGCCGTGCTCAGCTTGTTCACCGGCAAACGTGCGCTTTGGAGCGGCTTGCGGATGATGGTGATCGGTGCGGGAGCGGGGGTGATCACCTATACGGTCGGGGGATGGTTGGGGGCGGGCTGATAGCTGGCGCGCGGCGGTGCGCCACCCGCATTTATTGCGCCAGGCGCCCGTAGAGTCCGGTCATGTGCCGCAGGCGGCGGACGGCATCACCAGACACTTGCGCCCAACGGAAACGCCAGGCCCAGTTGCCGGTGGTGGTGCCGGGGGTGTTCATGCGGTGTTCGCTGCCCAGCTCCAATATATCCTGCAGGGGCACGATGGCAAGGGTGGCAACGGAGGCCAGGGCGGCGCGGATAAGGGCCCAGGGCATGTCGGCAGCCACGCAGGCAAGGTAGTCGTTGACGTGGGCGCGGACCGCTTCGGGCAGGCTGCGGTACCAGCCCAGGGTGGTGTCGTTGTCGTGGGTGCCGGTGTAGACGGCGTAGAGGGGTTCGTGGTGGTGGGGCAGGTAGGGATTGCCGGGGCCGCTGTCGAAGGCGAATTGGAGAATTTTCATGCCCGGCAGGCGGTGACGCAGGCGCAGCGCGGTGACGGCTTCGGTGATCACCCCCAGATCTTCCGCCACCACGGGCAATTCGCCGAAGCGGGCGTGGAAGGCTTCGAACAAGGCATCACCCGGCCCCTGCACCCAGCGGCCCCCTTGGGCGGTGTCGTGCCCGGCGGGGATTTCCCAATAGGCTTCAAAACCGCGAAAGTGGTCGATGCGGATCAGGTCGAACAGTTGCAGCTGCGTGGCCATGCGCCTGAGCCACCAGGCGTAGCCGTCCTGTCCCATGCGGTCCCAGTCGTAGTGGGGGTTGCCCCAGCGCTGGCCGGTGGCGGAGAAGTAGTCGGGGGGCACGCCGGCAACGACAGTGGGCTGGCCGCGCTCGTCCAGCTGGAAATACTGACGCTCGGCCCACACGTCGGCGCTGTCGTGGGCCACGAAAATGGGCATGTCGCCGAACATCAGCACGCCGCGCTGGTTGGCGTAGTGTTTAAGGGCCGCCCACTGGCGGAAGAACACAAACTGGCCAAAGCGCACCGTGCCCACCGCGTCCGCCAGGCGCCGGCCTGCCTCCTCAAGGGCAGTGGGCTCGCGGTCGCGCAGGGGCGCGGGCCAGTGCCACCAGGCCTGGTGACCCTGCTCTTCCCGTATGGCGCAATAGAGAGCGTAATCGTCCAGCCAGCTTTTGTGTTCGGCGCAAAAGGCCTCAAAGTCGTGACGGGCGGCGGTGTCAGCCCGCGCCTGGAACGCCTGCCAGGCCGCCGCCAGCGACATTCCGGATGGCGCGCCGTCCAGCCAGCCTTCCTCACGCAGCGCGTCCCGGTCAATGAAACCGGGATTCCCGGCATGCACCGAAAGACACTGGTAGGGCGAGCCGTCATCGTGGGTGGGACCCAGGGGCAGGGTTTGCCACACGCTCTGACCCGCCCCGGCCAGGAAATCCA
>DRLM01000012.1 GCA_011375345.1 Gammaproteobacteria bacterium | reverse complement strand
TGATGATCTCCTTGACTCGTGTTATGACTGAATGCCTGGGTCTCTCGCTGAGACCGCCACCGCAGCGGCGAACTCGGGGACCATGTTAGAGAACAGAGCAGCAGCGGGCAGTGCAGCACTCACGCACGCAGTGTGCGGTATTCACCTCCCGCCGCGCTATCATGGCTGTCACCAGCAACGCACTACAGAGATGTCCGCCATGACCAAATACCCGCCCAAACCCTTTTCAGAGGCCTGCGAGCGCAACAAGGCGCCTATTTTGGAGCTCTTGCGTGAGCTTTTCGCGGACCGGCGTGCGGTATTGGAAATCGGCAGCGGCACCGGTCAGCACGCCGTGCACTTCGCCGCCGCCCTGCCCCATTTGACCTGGCACGCGGCAGACTTGCCCCCGCACCATGAGGGTATCCGCGCCTGGCTGGAGGAGGCCGGTTTGCCCAACACCCGGGGTCCCTGGCCTCTTGATCTGAGAGGCAGCTGGCCGGAGGTGGAGGCAGACGCGGTGTTCAGCGCCAATGTATTGCATATCGTGTCCTGGGCGCTGGTGGAGAACTTTTTCGCCGGCGTGGGAGCGCGGCTGGACCGGGACGGCCTGTTGGCGGTATACGGTCCTTTCAACTACGACGGCCGCTTCACCAGTGACAGCAACGCGCGTTTCGAACAATGGCTCAAAGCGCGCGACCCTCTGAGCGGCATCCGCGACTTCGAGGCCGTCAACACCCTGGCGGCAAAGGCCGGCTTGGTTCTGGACCGCGACGTGGCCATGCCCGCCAACAACCGCCTGCTGCTGTGGCGCAAGCTTCCCGCCACCGCCGGCCGCACTTGATTCCACCCGGCTCAAGTCACCCCCACCCCGCGCACGATACACTGGCAACCCGTTAACCCTCTGTGGAGCCATGATCGACGCCCTCACCCAAGCCCTGCATGATGCGCTGCACCGCCTGCGCCTTCATCTGGCCGCCCCGCGGGCGCTCCTGGCGCTGGGCGTTATGGGGGTGCTTACCGGCGCCCTGGCCGCGCTGGTGATCATCGCCTTCCGCTTTGTGGTGGAAGGGACGCAAGGGCTGCTGTTGCCGGGGGGCGGCGCGGAAGACTATGAATCCCTGCCCGCCGTAGTGCGGCTGGCCCTGCCCATCGCCGGGGCGCTGTTGATCGGCCTTGTTTTCCAGTCCGCAGCCGCCGGCGCGCGCCAAGTGGGCGTGGTGCACGTGATGGAGCGATTGGCCTATTTCCAGGGCCGCCTGCCCTTCAAAAACGCCTTGCTGCAATTCGTGGGCGCGGGGCTGGCCATCATCAGCGGCCATTCCGTGGGGCGGGAAGGCCCCGGCGTACACCTGGGGGCGGCGGCCGGCAGCCTTCTGGGGCAGGGCCTGGAACTGCCCAACAACAGCCTGCGCACCCTGGTGGCCTGTGGTGTGGCCGCGGCCATCGCCGCTTCCTTTAACACCCCCCTGGCCGGGGTGGTGTTTTCCATGGAGGTGGTAATGATGGAATACACCGTGGCGGGTTTCGCCCCGGTGATCCTGGCCGCCGTCACCGCCACCACCCTACTGCATCTGGCATTCGGCAAGGAACACTTTCTCAGCGTGCCCACCGCCGAGCTGGGCACCACCGGCGAGCTGGCCCTGGTGGCCCTGCTGGGCCTGCTCACCGGCGTCCTGGCTGCCACCTACATCCAGCTGCTGCAATTCTTCTCCACCCAGGCCAGCGGGCGGCCCCTGTGGTGGCGTTTGACCCTGGCCGGGACAATCACCGGCCTGTGCGCCCTGCCGGCGCCAGAGATCATGGGCATCGGCTACGACACCTTGAGCGCCACCCTGCTGGGCCACTTGGGCGTGACGACCCTGGTCACCGTGCTGGTCCTTAAAATGCTCGCCACCACCGCCGGCATCGGCCTGGGCCTGCCCGGCGGACTGATCGGACCCACTCTGATCATTGGCGCCATGGCGGGTGCCTTGGCGGGCGCGGCCCTGGAATGGGCGGCACCGGGGGTGGTGGCCTCCCCGGCGATCTATGCCATGCTGGGCATGGTGGCCATGATGGGCGCCACGTTGCAGGCGCCGTTGGCGGCCCTTACCGCCATTTTGGAACTCACCGGCAATCCCAACCTGATCATGGCCGGCATGCTGGCGGTGATCATCGCCGACCTCACCAGCTTCCGCCTGTTTGGCAAAGATTCAGTGTTTTTGGAGCTGCTGCGGGCCCGGGGCATGGACTACCGCGCCGACCCCCTGACCCAGTCTTTGTGCCGCATCGGCGCCGCCGCCGCGATGAACCCCCGCCTGGCCGCCTGTCCCCAAACGCTCACCACGGCCGAGGCCCGGGCTGTGCTGGAACGGCAACCGCAGTGGCTGCTGGTGGACAGCGAGGGGGAGGAGCGCACTGCCCTGGCCGCCGCCGACCTGGCGCGCTGGCTCACCCAGCGCAGGCACAAGGAGCACGAGGTGGTGGACCTGCTGGCCCTGCCCGCCCGGCGTCTGCGCGCCCTGCCCATCGACCTGCGCGCCACCTTGCAGGAAGCCCACAGCCTGCTGGAGCAAAGCCAGGCCGACGCCCTCTACGTGCGCCAAACCACCGCCCCCCTGTTCAGCCGCGTCTACGGCCTGCTCACCCGGCAGGATATCGAGAGCGCTTATCGCCAGTCTCTTGGGTGAAAGCAGGGTTTTCAGTATCCTTGCCCCCTCCCTGCAAGCGGAAAGGACGGGATCATGGTCTGGGTCAAGGCCTTCCACATCATTTTCATGGTCACCTGGTTTGCCGGCTTGTTTTACCTGCCGCGCCTGTTCGTCTACCACGCCATGGCCGACGACGCCGTCAGCCTGGCGCGTTTCAAAATCATGGAGCGCAAGCTCTATTTCGGCATCATGACCCCCGGCGCCGTGCTCACCGTCCTGTTCGGCCTGTGGATGTTATTCGACTATGCCTGGACCGCCTATTCAGCCAGCGGCTGGCTGCATCTGAAAATGATGCTGGTGCTGGTGCTTATCGCCTACCACGTTTACAGTGGCAAACTGCTGGCGGACTTCAAGCATGACCGCAACCGCCACAGCCACGTGTTCTATCGCTGGTTCAACGAGTTACCTGTGCTGCTGCTCATTGTCATCGTGATCCTGGTGGCGGTGAAGCCGTTTTGAGGGTGCGGCGCTGCCGGGGAATGCGCGCCCTCATGCGCTGACAACTGGACAACGCCCTTGACATTTGCCGAACACCGACTAGCGCCCTCAAGATTTATGCACACGAGCGGGGGGGCCAGTCCGGGCCGCCCCCAAACTGCGACAAAACTTTGGCGGCGCACCGATCTGGTACATCAAGTGTCTGATTTTTATCGGTTTATTATTTCGAGCATTTTGTCACCAAAATAAGCTGGTGCCAGAAAATACGGGCCCCGGGCGCATTTACCGGCACGTTTTACACATAGTTATCCACAGCTTTTGTGGATAAACGGCAAAACCACGATGCAGCAATGACTTGGATGGCAATGTTCGTCTTCCAGCGCAGTTCACGCGCCTAAATTACCGTGGCCGATCCCACCCTCATTCTCAAACTCGCCGTGCCCACTCCGCTGCGGCGCCTGTTCGACTATCTGCCGCCGCCCGGCATCAAGCGGGACCAGCTCCAACCCGGCTGTCGTTTGCGGGTCCCTTTTGGACGCGGCCAGGCCGTGGCCGTGCTGGTGGCCCGGGGCGGGCACAGCGACATCGAGCCCCGGCGCCTGCGCCCCGCCGCGGCCTTGCTGGACAAGGCGCCCCTCATTCCCGACGAGCTGCTGCGCCTGGCCCGCTGGGCCGCCGACTACTACCATCATCCCGTCGGCGAGGTCTTCCAGCTCCTGCTGCCCGCCCCCTTGCGCAAGGGCCGCCCCGCCGTGCTGCCCGCGTCCCCGCTGCGCTGGCGGCTGAGCGACGCCGGTGCGGCAGTGAATCCGGACACCCTCAAGCGGGCGCCCCGCCAGGCGGCGCTTTTGAGCGCATTGGCCGCCCAACCCGGCCGGGGTCTTGACGAAAGTGCCTTGCGGGTGGCCGGGGGCGGGAGCTGGCGCAAGACCCTGGCCGGCTTGCGGGAGAAGGGCTGGATCGAGGCGGCGCCCCCGCCTGGCGGGGCGCCCCGGGCCGAAGTGGCGCCGACGGTGTCACTCAACGCCGAACAGGCCACGGCCGTGGCCGCCATCGAAGAGGCCGCCGGACGTTATCAAGCCTTTTTGCTTGACGGCGTTACCGGCAGCGGCAAAACGGAAGTCTATCTGCACGCCATCCGCCAGACCCTGGCGCAGGGAAAACAAGCGCTGGTGCTGGTGCCTGAAATCGCCCTCACACCCCAATTGCTGGCGCGCTTCAGCCAGCGCCTGCCTGGCCCGCCGGCGGTGTGGCACTCCGGTCTCTCCGAGCGTGAGCGCCTGGCCACCTGGCTGGGGGCGAAAAGTGGCGCGGCGGCGGTCATCATCGGCACCCGTTCCGCCGTTTTTCTGCCCCTGGCCAGGGCGGGCCTCATCATTCTGGACGAGGAACACGACCCCTCATTCAAACAACAGGACGGCTTCCGTTACCACGCCCGCGACGTGGCCGTGTGGCGCGCCCACCAACTGGGCATCCCCGTCGTGCTGGGCTCCGCCACCCCGGCCCTGGAAACCTTGCACAACGCCGCGCTGGGCCGCTACCGGCACCTGCGCCTGCCCCACCGGGCCGGGAATGCGCGCCCGCCGCGGCTGCGCCTGGCTGACATGCGCGGCCTGAACCCCGACAGTGTGCTTTCTCCCACGCTGCTCAAAGCCATGGACGAGCACCTGAGCAGCGGCAACCAGGTTCTGCTGTTCCTCAACCGCCGCGGCTACGCCCCGGTGCTGCTCTGCCCCCGCTGCGGCTGGCTGGCCCAGTGCCACCACTGCGATGCGCGCATGATTTATCACCACAGCGAGCAGCGCCTGCGCTGCCACCACTGTGGCGCCGGGCAACGCGCCCCCCGGCACTGCCCGAAGTGCGCCGGCGAAAAACTGAAACTGCTGGGCCATGGCACCGAACGGGTGGAAAGCGCCCTGGCGCAACACTTCCCCGGCACCCCTGTCGCCCGCATCGACCGTGACACCACGGCCCGCAAGGGCGAACTGGAGCGGGCGCTCAAAGCCGCCCACAGCGGCGCCGCCCGCATCCTGGTGGGCACCCAGATGCTGGCCAAGGGCCACCACCTGCCCGCCGTCACCCTGGCCGCCGTGCTCAACGCCGACCAGGGCCTGTTCGGCGCCGATTTTCGCGCCAGCGAACGCCTGGCCCAGCTCATCGTCCAAGTGGCCGGCCGGGCCGGGCGCGGCGAGCAGACCGGTGAAGTGATCATCCAAACCTACCACAGCGACCATCCCCTGCTGCGCACCCTGCTCACCCAGGGCTATGGCGCCTACGCCCAGGCGGCCCTGGACGAGCGCCGCCTGGCCGCGCTGGCGCCTTTTTCATACCTGGCCCTGCTGCGCGCCGAAGCCCCCGGCACGCAAGCACCCATGCGCTTTTTACAAGCCGCGGCAGATCTGGGGCGGCATGCGCCAGTCACCCTGCTCGGTCCGGTCCCCGCTCCCATGGAAAAACGCGCCGGGCGGTACCGCGCGCAATTGTTGCTGCAGGCGGAGCTGCGGCCCGTACTGCACCGCTTTCTCCGTCAGTGGTTGCCGGAAGTGGAAGCGCTTCCCCTGGGACGCAAAGTGCGCTGGTCCCTGGACGTGGATCCCGGGGACATGCTCTAGTTCGCGTTTCTCATCAGATGGACGGACCCGGCAGCGCGTGCCGGGCCCTCGGATACAAACCATGACGTTGGCCGATCAACCGGGTCCGACACGGCGAATCCCCGCACCATCCCTTTGAAAAGGGGGGCGCAGGCGGATGCGCCAGCGCGCTTGCAAAGCCATCCGCGGCCGGGAGTGGCCGCGCTTATCCTGACCGCCTCAAAATTCCGCCCGGAAACCGAACTCGATGGTGGAATTACGCATATTGGCCTGGCCCAACACCGCCTCGTAGCTCAGAAAGAAGGCTTTGCCGCCCGCCGTTACCGCCGATACATTGGCGCCAAGATTGAAGTAATCCCGATCCGGATTGTCAGTGGTGAGCGTGAAGCTGCCCGCCCCCGGTGCATTGGCAAAGCGGGCCCGGATGTCGCGGCTGTCGTCACTGTATTCGTGCTCCCACTCCGCGTGCAGCGCCGGCACCAGCACCCCCCAGCGCAGGCTGTGGGTGCGGGACAGCCGCAGCGCCAGGGCCGTGGTGAGGGAGCGCACGGTCTGCTCATCCACCGCCAGGGCAAAGCCGGAACCGCCCGATTCCGTGTAGGCGTCCACCGTGGCGGCCACGTATTCCAGCCGGGCATAGGGGCTGAGCAGCACGCTGCCCAGGTGGTAGTCGGCGCCGAAGTTCACGGCCCCA
This sequence comes from Gammaproteobacteria bacterium, assembly GCA_011375345.1. Classification (NCBI taxonomy): domain Bacteria; kingdom Pseudomonadati; phylum Pseudomonadota; class Gammaproteobacteria; species Gammaproteobacteria bacterium. The sequence goes on along the minus strand of DRLM01000012.1, from coordinate 2,994 downwards.
CCGTACTGACTGCCGTCGGGCTTGCCCGTAGCCACGGTGTTGACACCGGAGAACACGATAGTACGGTTCAGCTCGTAGTCGCTTTGGGCCACGCTCAACATCCAATCCAGATAGAACCGCTCGGACTGGTAATAACTGCCGTACACCGACAAACTGGTGGAGCGGGTGTCCAGCTCACCGGCGTTGACGTCGAAATCCGCGCTGCCGGCGGCGTAGCCCAGGGCACCGCCCATGAAGAAGCGGTCGCTGAAACGGTAGTCCATCCCCAGCGTCACGCCCTGGGTGCTGAAGTCGAAGCCCACCTCGCGGCCGGTGGTGGCTTTTTCACCCAGATTGATGCGGCCGTTCACGAACACACCGAAACGCGGGCTGGGCGTCACCGCCGCATCCCCGTCATCGGCAGCCTGCTGCTGCAAAGCGGCCTGGGCCAGCGCCCCCAGGGGCACGCTGGTACCGGTGATGGCCAGGCGCAACCGGCTCAGGGACAACAGGCCCAGACCGCCGCCGCGCAGCTCCAGCATCCGCGCTTTCACATTGGCAAGCTGGGTAGTGGTGGCCTCCACCGACTGGGTGCCCATGGAATGGAGCTGGTCCGGCACCAGCTGGTCCAGGGCGTTTGTCTGGTCGGAAGACGACATGCCGGCAATGGCCGCACAGTGCTGCGCCAGCTCACCCGTCTCCACCGCCGCACAAACCCCATCCATCACCTGCGCCACCGCCAGTTGCTGGTCCGTCAGCCCGGGCAGCGAAGCAAGATCGGTGGGCGTCGCCGTTTGCGCGGCGGTGCTCACTGACACGCTCACTGTGCCCGTGGCGGTCCTCCCGCTGCCATCACGGATGGTGTAGTCGAAGCTGTCCACCCCGGCGAAACCCGGCCTGGGGGTATAGATCACCGTGCCGTCCGTGTTCAAGGCGGCGGTCCCGTTTCGGGGCGTGCCGATGGCCTCAACCGCCGCGGCGCCATTGTTGCTTTCGATGAGGTCAATGACCACGGCCTGGCCGCTCCGGGCGTTGGCGTTTACCGTGCTTGCAATGAAGCCGGCCGTTATGGTTACCGTTACAGTGCCCGTCGCATTTTGTCCGTCGCCGTCGCTGACGGTGTAATCGAAACTGTCTTTGCCGGTAAAATCAGCCTTGGGTGTGTACGTCACCGTGCCATCGCTCTTCAATACAGCGGTTCCGTTTTGGGGTGGTGACGCGATCACCGCAGCCACGGCGCCACTGTTGCTGGCCACGAGATCAATCACCACCGGCTTGCCGCTGGTGGTGTTGACGGCCAGCGGCTTGGCGACGAAGCCGGCTGAGACGGTAACGGTTACCGTGGCGCTGTCCGAGCCGCTGGTGGTGCTCACCCGGTACACGAAACTGTCGGTGCCGACGAAGCTGGCATTGGGCGTGTAGCTGATGCCGCCGGTGCCTATGCTTGCTGTGCCATTGGCAGGCTGGGTCACGCTGTCCAGCGACAGTGGCAGGCCCTGCCCGTTGTCGTTTTCCAGTACGGGAATCAGCACGTCAGTACCGGGCGGGGTGACGGCGTTGTCGTCATTGGCGACGGGCGGGGGCGGGGCGGGGACCGTGACGTTGACCGATACGGTGGCAGCGTCACCAAACCCCAAAGCATTCCGGATTGTGTACCCAAACGAATCCGGGCCCGTATAACCCGGCTTGGGGCGGTAAGTGATCGTGTTGTCCGGGTTCACCTCCGCCGTCCCATTGGCCGGCGGCGGACTGATGGACCGTTCTACGCTCAGGGGCGAATTTTGCGGGTCGCTGTCGTTCAACAACACATCGATTGCAATCGCGGTGTTCATGGGGGTGGTGTTGCCCGGATCATCCGCCGCGTTGGGGGCTTGTCCGGCGCGGGTGGTGATGGACGCCGAACCGCCACCGCACGATGGTGAGCAGCCCAAGGTAAACGTCAAATTGCTGTTACCCGCCGGGGGCGTCCACGTGAATGTCACTGTAACGGCTTGCCCGGGAAGGACATCGCTGCAAAACCACAAGCCGTCCCACGCACAACCCGTCGAATTCATGGCAGGCATGCTTTGGGGCGTCAGGGAAGTCCCGCTGCTGTCTCTGATGTCCACCGACAAAAATTCCGGCGCACCGGTTGCCGAATTACTCGACACGGTGAGGCTGTACGTCACCGGTGAGCCCAGCAGCACAGGGTCGCCGGATTGGGTCAGGCTGGCCACACTCAAATCCGCCCGTGCCATCCCGGCCATTGTGATCAAACCCAGGAACAAGGCCGCCAGTGACAAGCACGTGTTCAAGCCCTTGCGCGTCCTTGGCGTTTGAACAGGCGCGGCCTCCCTCCCAGCGCGATCTACCTTGCCCAGCCGGCGGCTCAGCCGGCGCTGATGATGGCGAGTGGCCATGATGATCCTCCCAAGTCGCTGTTGATGTCCCAGGCCCTGACAGTCCCACGAGTGTACCGTGTTGCTGTTCAGTTCCAAACGGCGTTTGAAGCACTCATACCCCTTTACCTCAGGGTCAGGGTGAGGGTGAAACGCCTGACGAGCGCACCAAGCTGCACGTGACCACCCTCATCCCTGGCGCTCCCCTGCAAGGGGAAAACGCCCCATCTTTGAGCACCATCCGTTGGAATACCCTTATGCGCCCTTGCGGCCACGGCGCCCAGGGCAGACTGTTGGCAAGCCTATGGGGACGAATACCCGCTGTCACGGGAATAGTTACATTTGCCTTGTGAAAAAGGGGGCTCGCCGGCGAGAGATGTTCTGTTGGATGTGCCACAGGCAAACCGTGGTTCCACCGACGGCCCGTTCAGACCCGCTCCAGCATACTGCCTGACCGACGCCGTGGCAAAAGTTTTGGGCGCCCCGCTGAATATTATTAACCCGGCAATCAAACAGGTCGTCCTGACCTGTTTGATTGCCGCCCGCGAAATACGGGCGCCATTGTGCGAAATGGCTGGTATTTCGCGGGCTCGCATTGACTTGCGCCAATGGCGGCACATCCCTGTGCCGCGCTATT
>DRLM01000011.1 GCA_011375345.1 Gammaproteobacteria bacterium | reverse complement strand
TGGGCACCTTTGCCGTTCGGCTAACCGTTCCCCTTGCCGGGCCGGTAGGGGACTTGCACCCCCAAGTCATCCCCTCGCCACCACAGCTCGGGAAATAGCGCCAGTCACGGCGCTACGCGCCATGCCTGGCGCACCACAAAAAAAGCGCCGTCAAGGTGACGGCGCCGTCGCACAAGGAGGGATGAACAACATAGCGGAGTCCGCCCACGCGGAGTGCCCCTATGCTTTCCCGTGGCGCGCCGGATCACGCGTCGGACAGGCATGGTGAGTAGGTTCCGGCAGCCTGCGGGAAATGTTCAACGGCCGTTTGGCCGCCGACAATATTAGGCACGATTCGTGCCTGTTTTATATTTAGGCAGTTAAATCATCTTCTTATCACTTCTTGGCCGGGTTAATCCGCTGTGTTTTGGGGGTGGGATGTCTCCGTTTTGAGACACCTTTTCACGGCCGACCGGCGGAGCGCCTGTGAGATCGGCCGTGGGCCTGTCTCCTCCCGGCGACAGCGGCGATGGTGATCCTTTCCGTTTCAATTTTTGTGACCCAATCCCCAAAGAATCCGCCCGCCGGGCCGATAGGAGTAGCGGAAGGTTCCCTGATTCTGCATGGGCAATGGGGTCGCGATGTCTCCTCGGGAAAACGTTATCAGCATCGATTCGCACAAAAGTATGGGCGGCGGCCACCGCGAATTGCTGGAGGCCTGTAAACGCCAGGCGGATGAGCATCTGCGGGTCACCGTGCAAAGGGTGTTTGACAACGTGGATGACACCCTCTTCGAGATGGCCAGCAAGGGAGCTGGTGCCGCCAATGAAACCCTGTTCTTCGAGGCCATGCGGGATATCCGCCTGCACCGCAAAGACATGGCGCGGCGTTTCCAGGACAGCTTCGACGCTGGCTTTCGCGCGCGCCTGCGCAAACGCTGGAGTCCTGCTGGGGGGGGGCAGCAGCCGGCTTTGGATGACCGCGACGCCCTGTCCCTGGTGGACAACAAGGATCTGGAAGAGGAGCTGGCCATCGACGGCCTGGTGAGCAAGGCCAATGACCGGTTCAAAGAACCCCTGGAAATGTTGTCCCAGCGTCTGGATGTGCTGATCGAGGCCGTCAAAATTGAACCCGGACACAATCCCGTGGGCCCCGATGTCCTCTGCCACGCCTTTCGTTCCGCCTTTGCCGACATGGAACTGCGGGTGGAGGTGAAGCTGATCATCTACAAGCTGTTCGACCAGTACGTGATGCGCACCTTGGGCGCCTTGTACGATGCGCTGAATCAACATTTGATCAACGCCGGCATTCTGCCCCACCTGAAACCGGAGCGCGCCCACCGCATCGTCCCTCAGACCAGCGCTCAGCGCCCCCGTCTGTTACCCCAGGAAAACCCGGCCGGACCCCGGGGGAGCTACGGGCCGGCCGCGGACGACACCGCTTACGTCCCGTCGGCGGAGGCGGCCGGGGATGTTTACGATTTGTTGCAGCAACTCATGAGTGCCCGCAAAGGCGTTCCTGCCGGTGCGTTTGCTCCGGTGGTGGATGGCGGTGGCTATGCAGGGCCCGCCGGTGCGGTGTCGGCGGTGCCCCTGTCCGCCACCGATCTGCTGGATGCCCTGTCCCATCTGCAGCATCGGCCTCAGGACGAGGGGCGTGGCTTTGACGACAGCGACAGTCTCAAGGGCGCATTGCTCGCTCAACTTGGCCCCGCGCAGCACGGCGGTGCCCGCCCGGCCATCGCGCCTTCCCACGACAACACCATTGACGTGGTATGGATGATCTTTGAGTTCATCCTGGACGAGCCCAGCATTCCCGATGCCATCAAGGCCGTGATCAGCCAGTTGCAGATTCCCATTCTCAAGGTGGCGTTGCTGGATCACGACTTCTTCAGCAAGCGCCAACACCCGGCCCGCCGTCTGCTCAATGTGCTGGGACACGCGGGCATCGGCTGGCAGGATCTCAGTGAGGACACCCAAGCGCGTCGCTTCGGCAAGATTGATCACATCGTCAAGCGGGCGCTGGCGGAGTTTGAGGACCAGCCCGACATTTTTTCCGTGCTCCTGGACGAGTTCACGGCCTTCATGGCTACAGAAGGCGAAGACCTGGTCGAGCCCGATGTGGCAGAGGAAAGTCCCGAGCAGGATCGCGCCCAATTGGCCTTCGAGGCCATCGAAGCCCATCTGGAGTCGGACCGTGCGCCGCAGTCCCTGCGCCACTTTTTCCGTGACACCTGGCGCTTGGTGTTGGAGCAGACCCTGGCCGACGAGGGCGAAGACAGCAAGGCCTGGCGGGAGCGGGAGCACGCCATCGACGAATTGCTCTGGAGCGCCGAGCCCAAAGACAATCCGGAGGACCGGCAGCGCCTGGTGGCTTTGCTGCCCCGCTTGTTGGAAACCTTGCGCTGTGGCATGCAGAGCGTCGGCTACGATGAGGACACCATCGAAGCACAGATCGAGTCGCTGGAATCCATCCACATCGCCTCCCTGCGCGGCGGCCATAGCGTTGACGGGGGCGCAGCGCTCAAGCCCGAGACCGATGTCAGCGCCATGATCCGCGCCATCCAGGACGGCATGGGCGAGCTTGACGATGACTTGCTGGACGGGATGGCCGATATGGACGGTCTTGTGGACATTGAAATGAGTGACATGGAACAGGGCTTGCCTGAAGTTAACGGGGCGTCAGAAAAACCACTGGTGGAGGATGAATTTTCACAGCAGGCCAGGGAACTCGCCATCGGCACCTGGCTGGAGTTTGAGCTGGACGGAAAGAAAAAGCGGGCCAAGCTGGCCTGGAAAAGCGCCGTGCTGGGCCAGTACGTTTTCGTGGACCGCAAATTCAAAGTGGTGGTGGAAAAAACATTGCCGGAACTGGCCGACGATCTGCGCCACAGCCGCGCCATGCCAGTTGATAACGTCGCCATGTTTGATCGGGCCCTGGACGCCGTGCTCAACGGCCTGATGAGCGGGCCGCACTGACAAACCGCAGGCGCGGCGTCGAACGTCGCCGCAACCTTGGGGCAGAGGAAGGGTCTACTGGATAACGCGCAGCCGGCCGGACAATGAGGCGGCGGGCGGGCGCACGACACGAGGGCCGCTATCATGGCAAGGATCAACACGCTTCCAAGATTCCGCAAGAGTGTATTCGGTGTTGCAGCGCTGGCCGCGTTCGCCGTTGAAGCGGCCGCGGCCGGTGCCTGTCCGGCGCCGGCCACCTGGACCAAACCGGCCGACCACCGCGCCGTCGCTTATCCCGCTCTGCTGGCGGAGGCCAGCCGGCAAAACGTAGTGTTGCTGGGCGAGCGCCACGACAACCCCGATCACCATCGCTGGCAGCTTCAGGTCGTCTCCGGTCTCTACGCCCTGCGGGGCGATCTGGCCCTGGGTTTCGAGATGTTCCCGCGGGATGTGCAGCCGGTGCTGGACGCCTGGGTCGCCGGACAGCTTACCGAAAAGGAATTGTTGGAGCAGACCCGTTGGGACGACACCTGGCGCTTTGACCCGAAGCTCTACCTGCCGCTGTTTCATTTCGCCCGCCTCAATCACATTCCCATGTTGGCCTTGAATGTCAACGAATCCCTGCTGGCCGCGGTGCGGGAGCAGGGCTGGGACGCGGTGCCCCTGAGTCAGCGCCAGGGCATCACCGATCCGGCGCCCGCCCAGCGCGACTACCTCGAAATGCTGGCCGCCAGCTTCATGCACCATGTTCCCGCCGGTGACCGCAGCGGGCACGGCATGAACAAGGAGCAGCAGTTGCGTGCTTTCCAGCGCTTCGTGGAAGGGCAGCTGCTCTGGGACCGGGCCATGGCCCTCACTCTGGCCGAGGCCGGCGCCCGCAAGCACGCTCCTTTGCTGGTGGGCATCATGGGCAGCGGTCACATCAGCAACGGTTTTGGGGTCCCCCATCAGTTGGCCGATCTGGGGGTGACGAAAGTGATGACGCTGCTTCCCTTTGATGGGCAGGTGAGCTGTGATGATTTGACGCCCGGTTTTGCCTCGGCGGTGTTTGCCCTGGAACCCCGGCCGGCTGCGCCAGCGGCAGATCGTCCCCGTCTGGGCGTGTTCTTGAACGGAAGCCGGGACGGGGGGGCCCAGGTTGTGGAGCTGGCGCCGGACAGTGTGGCGGCGGCCAGCGGTTTGCAAAGCGGTGACTGGATCGTGGCCGTCGCAGGTCGTCACGTGGCCGGCGTGGGTGATGTCATCAGGGCCGTCAAACAGGTGACGCCGGGAACTTGGTTGCCCATGACCGTGCGCCGGGGTGAACAACAGTTGGATCTGGTGGCCAAGTTCCCGCCCTGAGCGATTAACCTGCAAGCTGGCCGTCAAACAGATCGCGTCCCAACAAAGCGCCCTGCCCTTTTGAGGCGCCCCGGGACGCCCTGCTTTTTGGTTGGCCCCCAACCGGCACTTCCCCCGGTTTGCTGCTGCCGTTTCCCACCTCAACTGTCAATCCCAGCAATTTTTGTAAGCCACTGATATTTCCCGGTCATTTCCACGCTTGCATCCCCGCCGGGCCTCCCCCATCATGTAGGCGGTGCGCCCCTGGCGTGCAATCGAATTCTTGCAACAGCGGGAACATCATGTCGCAAAAACACAAAGCCGCCGCAGGGGCGGTGCCCGCTCGCCTGTCCTCCGTGGTGGGTGATGCCGAGGCCCATGGTGAGATGGAAGCCCTGGTGCGGCGTTTGCTGGAGCTGTTGGGCGAGGATCCGGACCGGGAAGGTCTGCAGCAAACGCCTCATCGCATTACCAAAGCGCTGACTTTTCTCACCAGTGGTTACCGCGAGACGGTGTCCGGCGTCGTCTCCGATGCCCTGTTCAGCGACACCTGCAATGAAATGGTGATAGTCAAAGACGTGGAATTTTATTCCCAGTGCGAACACCACATGTTGCCCTTTTTCGGGCGGGTGCACGTAGGCTATCTGCCTAAGGGCACCATCATCGGGCTGAGCAAAATCGCGCGGGTGGTGGATGTGTTCGCCCGCCGGCTGCAAGTGCAGGAGCGCATGACCAGCCAGATTGCCGACGGCTTGATGAACGTGCTCAATGCCCATGGCGTGGGCGTGGTGGTGGAAGCCAGCCATTTTTGTATGATGATGCGGGGCGTGCAAAAGCAAAACAGTTCCACCCTCACCTCGGCGATGCGCGGCAGCTTTCAACAGGATGCGCGTACCCGCATGGAGTTCATGGATTTGATTCGAAAGTGAAAGAAGGGACTCTTCAAATGATGAACGACAGCACACCTTTGACCGAAGCCCAACGAAGCTATGCTGACGCCTTGCCGCTGCGCGCCACGGGCGCCGAAACGGTGACGCTGCTGGAGGCTCTGGGTCGCACGGTTTACCAGGATCTGATCGCGCCCGGCGACGTGCCACCTTATCATCGCGCCATCGTCGAAGGCTATCTGGTACGCACCGAGGACACCCGGTCCGCCTCCGAGCAGGCGCCGGTCTCATTTACCGTGGTCGGCGCTGTGCACCCCGGTGATGAGAGCTGCCTGGAGCCGGCGACCGGTCTTGCCATGGAAGTGACCACCGGCAGCTTGGTTCCTGGTGGGCCATACTCCATCGTGCGCCAGTGGGAGGCGGAGCGGGAGGGGGCCAACATCACTATCACGCGGCCTTTCCCGCCGCGCTTCTTCATCGAAGATCAGGGTTGCGAAATCGCCCAGGGCAGTGTGGTGCTGGCCGCCGGCACGGTGGTGGGGCCACGGGAAATCGGTGCGCTAGCTGATCTGGGCCTGACGGCGCTGAGTGTGGCGCTGCCGCCCAAGGTGGCGATTTTCGCCTGTGGCGACGAGGTGATTCCCCATAACCAGCCCCTCAAACCGGGCCTGATCCGCGACAGCAATTCCCCCATGCTGGCAGCGGCCGTGACCCAGGCCGGTGGCGAGGCGGTGCTTAAAGGCATCATGGCGGACGATTTCGACGGTTTTTTGGCCGCTGCCCGCCAGGCCCTCAAGGAGGCGGACATCCTCCTCATCGCTGGCGGCACCGCCGCCGGTGGGCGCGACTTCGTCTCCGATCTGTTCCGGGAGCTGGGCACGGTGGTGGTGGACGGCGTGCCCATGCGCTCCGGCCGGCCATTGATCATGGGGGCGGCCGGGGGCAAGCCCTTGGTGGGCGTGGCCGGCCATCCGCCGGAAGCGCTGCGCGGTTTTCGTCTGTTCGGGGCCTTGGCCATAAACCGCCTGCTGGGCCGCGATGTGCCACTGCCGGAAGACCCCAGGCAAACCTGACTGGCGGGTGAAAAAACGCATCCGAACCTTTATTCGGGCGCCCCAGGGCTGGCACCTGTCCGGATCGGCCCCGCTGGCGGCAGGCTGTTTTTCAACACCCAGCTACGGTGCCCGGGCGGCAAGATAAACATCGAAGCGTGTCGTTTTTCCCGTGATGCTGAAATCAGGGGAGATGGATCCCAGAGCCGGGGCCAGACGGTGGCGTTTGACCACCACCCGCCTGCGGGCGCGGGCACGGGCGATATTCAGCAGCCTGTCTGCGTCAGGGTCATCGCCGCTGAGTGCGCGAATCATGCGCATCTCTTTTTTCACCAGGGCGGATTTGCCCCGGTCGGGGAACATGGGATCCAAGTAAACCACCGAGGGGTGCATGTCCGGCTGGCTGAAATAATCCGCGGCATCGGCCGTGAGCAGTCGCATGCGGGTGACGACGGGAGCAGTGCCGGTCTCCCCGGCGGCCCGGCGCAGGCCGTCGGCCAGCAGGGCCGCGACCACAGGGGCGCGCTCCAGCAGGGTCACCTGACAACCCAGGCTGGCGAGTACAAAGGCGTCGCGCCCGAGACCGGCGGTGGCATCCACCACCTCGGGGGCGGGATGGCCCGGTTTGAGGCCCACGGCCCGCGCCAACGGCTCGCGTCGTCCCAGACCCTGGCGGCGGCGGTGGCGGAAAGCGCCGGCGCTAAAGTCCACGCTCAGCGGCCTGGGGGCGCCGGGGCGGGTGTCGCGCAGCTCCAGGCAATACCCGCTGCCGGCGGCTTTGATATACAGCATCAGCCCGGGCGCTGTGGAAGGGGCAAGGGATTCCACGTCCGCCGCCAACCCCAACTCGCGCGCCAGGGCCTGGGCCCGGGGGACGAGAGCCGGGGTTTGTGCCACGACCATCAGGGATGACAACAATGATAAATTTTTGGACACGGCGGCAGCCTAAAGGGCGCGCGCCCGCCACGCAAGGGCGGCCAGTCCCGACCCTGCCGGATACGACCCTGTTGCGCGGCTTGTTGCAGACCGCGGCGGATGAAGAATTGCTGACCCGCTTTCAACGGGTCGGGCGCGAGCTAAAGGCCGACGGCTCGTTCGTCACCGAAGCGGACTTGGCCATGCAACAGCGCGTGGCGGCATTGCTCAAACTGCACTGGCCCGAGTATCCCCTGTTGGGAGAGGAAATGACGGCTGAGGCGCAGCAGGCCCTGCTTGATGGCGAACACCCCGGCCTGTGGTGCCTGGATCCTTTGGACGGCACCAGCAATTTTGCCGCCGGGATTCCCTTTTTCGCCGTTTCCCTGGCCTTGCTGGTGGGGGGTAAGGTGGTCATCGGCTTGGTCTACGACCCCATCCGGCGCGAGTGTTTCTGGGCCGAACGCGGCCGGGGTGCCTGGCTGGACCGCCAGCCCCTGCGCGCGGCGCCGGCCGGGGTGGGTCTGGAACAATCCATCGGCATTGTTGATTTCAAACGCCTGAGTCCCGAGCTGGCCCAGTGGCTGGCGGAAAAACCGCCCTACCGTTCCCAGCGCAGCTTCGGTTCTGTGGCCCTGGACTGGTGCTGGATCGCCGCCGGCCGGGGGCATGTCTATTTGCACGGCAGGCAGCGCATCTGGGATTACGCCGCCGGCAGCCTGATTCTTGACGAGGCAGGAGGACGCGCCGTGACCCTGGACGGTGAGCCCGTATTCCGGCCCGACATGGCCCCCCGTTCGGCCGTGGCGGCGTTGAATGCCGAGTTGTTCAAGGAATGGACGGCCTATTTGCAGATCACCACGACGGGCTAGCGCAGCGCTTCGGGCTGGACCACGGCGAAATCGGCGGGCAGTCGGGTGGCGGCGGGGGGGATGTCCGCGTTGACATCCAGTTTCAGGATCTGATAGCTCACCTTACCCTTGTCATCCAACACCCGCAGGGCCAGGCCGAGCTGGGGATAGGCGGATTCGGCGACATCCACGGCGTGCTCGCAGGACGCCGCGGCGGCGTTTTGCTGCCGTTTTGTGGCGGCGAAACGGGCCATGGCGACGAGGAAGTTCTTCACGTCTTTTGAGCGCAGACTGGCCGGGGCGAAAAAATAACTGCCGCAACGGCGGCCGGCAGCCCGCATTTCGTAGCGCCGGGTGGCCCAGCCCGCGATTTTCGGGCCCGGTCCGGCCGCCTCAAGGCGCGGCGCGGGTCCGGCTGCGGTGTCCGCGCCGCCCACCATGGCGCTCAAGTCCACTGCCTGGCGGGTGGCGGGGTCAACGGCGTAGATATTGGGCCGGGCCAGCCCCAGGAGCAGGTATTCTGCCGTTCCCAGGGTTTGCACCCGCGCCCAGTTTGCGGCGATGTGAATGCGGTAAAACCGGCCGTCACCGTCGCGCGCCTCGATGAGGGCGCCGGCCCTGGCGGTGACGGCGCAGAACAACGCAAGAGCAAAAAAGAGCAGGGTAGGGGTGCGAAGCAACCGTTTCACGTTGTGCATCTGTTCAGTTTCCGTTTTCGGGTTTAACAAGCTGTCAATTGGGTAAGGACAGGGTGACTTTGGCCCCCCCCAGGCGTTCGCTGGCGCCCAGGAACAGCTCACCCCGATAGACTTGAACAATATCCTGCACAATGGCCAGGCCGATGCCGTGTCCGGTGGGGGTGGTGTTCACCCGTACACCCCGGGTCAGCACCGTTTCGATCCGGTCAGGGGGGATGCCGGAGCCGTCGTCCTCCACGGTGATTTGCAAACCGTTGCTGATGGACACGGGGGCGAGGGTGACGGTGACCCGGCTGTGGCAGTATTTATAAGCATTGTCCATGAGATTACCCAGCACTTCCATAAGGTCGCCTTCGTCGCCGTGAAAATCTGTGTCGGGGGCAATGCTGAGGCGGCAATCCACCTGCTTGTCGCCGTAAACCTTATTGAGGGAGCTTTTGACTTTCTCGGCAATGCTGGCCACTGCCACCGGCGCGGCCAGCGGCTGGTGACCGGAGGTGGCAGCCTTTTGGAGCTGATAGTCCACGATCTCGGACATACGTTCCACTTGTTCCGCCACGATGTGGCGCAGCGCCTTGCCGCTGCGTTCTGACAGGCTGCCGCGCAATACCGCCAGGGGGGTTTTCAGGCTGTGGGCCAGATCGCCCAGGGTGCGGCGGTAGCGTTCCAGATGCTCGCGCTGGGAGATGAGCAGGGCATTGATGTTATCGGTCAGACCGTGCAGCTCCTGGGGATAGGGCCCCACCAGCAGGGTCTGGCGGCCGGCTTCGATGGCGGCCAGATCCTCCGCCGCCCCCCGCAGTGGCGCAAGACTCCAGCGCAGCACCATGCCTTGCACGGCCAGCAGGACCAGCGCCACCCCTCCCAGCCAGCCCCACAGGCTGTTGCGGAAACGGGCCACCTGTTCTTCCAGGATGCTGAGGTTTTCCGCCACGGAAAACGTGACGCCCTCTTTGACATCTTCGCTCAAATCCCAGGTCACCCCCAGGCCGACAGCGTAAAATCCGGCCCCGCTGGTGGGGCTGCGGATCACTTCAAATTTGCGTACCCCCGAGGCCAGCCCCCGGATCAGCTGGATATCCAGGCCCTGCATGGACGGCGAGCGCCAGATTTGCAAGCCGTCGTTGCTGGTGGCCTGGGCGAGCAGGCCTGAACCCGAGGTGTGATAACGACCTTCCGGCAGTGCCGGGGGCATGACCAAGCGGCCGTCTTCGCGCAATTGCGCCGCGGCCACCAGCCCCACCACGTGGGCCTGCAGGCGTTCCTTGAGGGCCTGTTCGGCACTTTCCAGATAGGCCCGGTCCAGCACCATGCCGGTGACGCCGAGAAAGGCCGCCAGCACCACGCTGCCGGCCAGCAACAAACGGGTGTTGAGCGACAGGGTCACGAAGCGCTCTGACGCCGGAGTGTGAAGCGGTAACCGCGGCCGCGCAGGGTTTCGATGGGATGCAGGATGTTGTCCGGGTCCAGCTTGCGTCGCAAGCGTCCCACGAACACTTCGATGACGTTGCTGTCGCGTTCGAAATCCTGCTCGTAAATGTGCTCAGTGAGATCGGTTTTGGAGACCACTTCGCCGGCATGCAGCATCAGGTACTCCAGCACCCGGTATTCATAGGCCGTCAGCTCGATGGAGGCACCGTTCACCGCGACTGCCTGGGTGCCCGTGTCCAGCACAACCGGGCCGCAGTGCAGCACCGCCTGGGCCCAGCCCGCAGCGCGGCGCATCAAGGCCCGCAGCCGCGCCAACAGCTCTTCCATGTGAAAAGGTTTGACCAGGTAATCGTCGGCTCCGGCCTCCAGGCCTTCCACCTTCTCCTGCCAGCGCCCGCGTGCAGTGAGGATGAGAATGGGAAAATCCTTGCCCGTGGCCCGGGTCCTGCGAATGAGGTCAATGCCTGAAAGCCGGGGCAGACCCAGGTCAATGATGGCGGCATCAAAAGGGTACTCGGTGGCCAGATACAAACCTTCTTCACCGTCACTGGCCACGTCCGCCGCGTAACCTTCTTCCTGCAGGCGCTCACGCAGCTGCTCGAGCAGCGCGTGTTCATCCTCCACTACCAATACTCGCATTCGGCGTTTCCACCTCCGCCCTTCAGTCTGAGCCTGTCAGATTCAGGGAAGGAACAGGATTCAAGGGTTTGAAGGCATCGAGCAGGGGGCGGGGTCACCCCCGCCGTCACCGGGTCATCATAAATTCACAGACCAAAGTCTTGCTCACCAGACATCATGTTTTGACCTGCCCAACCTCAATGCACGCGGGTTATGTTGGGGGTGGGAAATTCAGTCCCGACACAGAGCCACATTGAGGAGGGCAGATCATGGCAGAGTCTAACGCAAAGCAGGTACGGATAGAGAGCACGGTAGCGTCCGTATAGTGCTATAAATTCCCTGCGAGCTTGAGCGAGGCCATCGCGCCTTCAACGAGCGCAGGCGGGGCGACTATGCCCCGTGGCATTACGAAAGCCACCCATGCCACACCCTTGCTCCGTCTCGCTACGAACGGTGGTGAGAAATGCGGGTTATTCCCCCTCCATTCCCAACTCTTTGATTTTCCGCGTCAAGGTGTTTCGGCCCCAGCCCAGTAACCGGGCTGCGTCCTGGCGGCGCCCGCCGGTGTGGCGCAGGGCCGTTTCGATCATGACGCGCTCAAAAGCCGGGGTGGCCACCTCCAGCAGGGCGGTGTCGCCATGGGCGAGGCGCTGGCCGGCCCAGCTTTTGAGGGCGTCTTCCCAGTCGCTGTGCCTGGTCAGGGCGGTATTTTCTACACGCAGTTCGGCGGGCAGGTCGTCGATGTGGATTTCGCGGCCGGAGGCCATGACCGTAAGCCAGCGGCAGGTGTTTTCCAGCTGCCGCACGTTACCGGGCCAGTCCAGGCCGCTGAGGTAGGCGGCCACTTCGGGACGCAGGGTCTTGGGGTCCACTTGCAACTCTTCCGCCGCTTGGGCGAGGAAGTGGCGGGTGAGCAGGGCAATGTCTTCGCGCCGCTCGCGCAGCGGGGGCATGTGGATGCGGATGACGTTGAGGCGGTGGAACAGGTCTTCCCGGAACAGGCCGTTTTTGACGCGTTCTTCCAGGTTTTGGTGGGTGGCGGCAATGATGCGCACGTCCACGTTGATGGGAGTCTGCCCGCCCACCCGGTAAAACTCACCGTCTGCCAATACCCGCAGCAGGCGGGTCTGGCACTCAGCCGGCATATCGCCGATTTCGTCCAGGAACAGGGTGCCGCCGTCGGCCTGTTCGAAGCGGCCGCGGCGGGCATTGGTGGCGCCGGTAAACGCGCCCCGCTCGTGGCCGAACAGTTCCGATTCCAGCAGATCGCGCGGAATGGCGGCGGTATTGAGGGCGATGAAGGGCCTGCCGGCGCGGGGGCTGTGGCGGTGCAGGGCCCGGGCGACCAGTTCTTTGCCGGTGCCCGATTCACCGTTGATGAGCACGGTGATGTTGGAGCGCGACAGCCGGCCGATGGCGCGGAACACCTCCTGCATGGCAGGCGCCTCGCCGATGATCTCCGCGGGTTTGCCCTCCACTTCTTCCGGCGGGGGTGCCTGGCGGCGGTGTTGTTCGATGGCGCGCCGGACCAGATCCACGGCCTCGTCCACGTCGAAGGGTTTGGGCATGTATTCGAAGGCGCCCCCCTGGTAGGCGGACACGGCGCTTTCCAGGTCCGAGTGGGCGGTCATGATTATGACGGGAAGGCCGGGTCGCCGCGTGCGGATATTGTCCAGCAGGGCCAGGCCGTCCATGCCGGGCATGCGGATGTCGGTGATGACGGCATCGGGCTCGTCTTGTTCCAGGGCGGCCAACACGCCGCCGGCGCTTTCAAAGGAAATGGCATCCATGTCCGCCTGGCGCAAAGCGCGCTCCAGCACCCAGCGGATGGCGCGGTCGTCGTCGATCACAAAGACGCGGTATTTACTGGTCATGGGCGTGTTCCGGGGAGATTTCCAAAGGGAGCAACAGGGTAAATACGGTTTCGCCCGGCTCGCTGCTGCATTCGATCAGCCCCCCATGCTGGTTGACCAGGGCCTGGGCGATGGGCAGGCCCAGGCCGGTGCCCTCCGCCCGGCCCGTGACCATGGGATAAAAAATGTGCTCCAGCATGTCGGGGGCAATTCCGGGGCCGTTGTCGATGATGTCCAGTTGGACCACCAGCCGGTGGCGTTTCTGGCCGATGGTCACTTGGCGGATGGTGCGGCTGCGCAGTACGATGCGGCCGCTGTCCTTCAGGGCCTGCACGGCGTTGCGCACGATGTTGAGCACGGCCTGGATGAGTTGTTCCGGGTCGGCAATCACTTCCGGGATGCTGGGGTCATAGTCGCGTATCAGGCGGATGCCCGCCGGTGCTTCGGCGGCCACCAGGGTGCGCACCCTCTCCAGCACCTGGTGGATGTTCACCGGGCGTTCGTGGGGCAGGGTGTTGGGGCCCAGCATCCGGTTCAACAGGTTTTGCAGGCGGTCTGCCTCGCCGATGATGATGCCGGTGTATTCTTTCAATGCCTCGTCCGCCAGTTCCCGCTCCAGCAACTGGGCCGCGCCCCGCAGGCCACCCAGGGGGTTTTTGATTTCGTGGGCCAGGCCCCGTACCAGGGCCCGGGTGGCCTGATGCTGGGCCAGCAGGTTTTCCTCCCGCAGGATGCGCCGTTGACGGTCCACACCCAGTATTTCCACCAGCAGCGCCTTGTCCCTGTTGGGTTCGTGCAAGGGGGTGACGGTGCAATCGGCAGTGAGTTGCTGACCGTGGGGAAGCTGCAGGATACGCTCTCTTTCGGTGAAGGGGTGACCGCTTTCCAGGGCATGACGAAATGCCGCCACGATTCGGGCGTCGCCGCCAAAAAAACTTTCGACGTGCTCGCCGCGCAGCTGCCGGCGGCTGGTGGCCAGCATGACCTCGCCGGCCGGGTTGATATAACTCAGGTGCAGATCCTGGTCGAACAGCAGCACGGCCGTATTCAGATTTTCCAGAATCCGGCGGGTGATGTCGCATTCGCTTGCATCGTGCCCAGACATGTCACACTCGAAGCAAATATCAAACCAACCACAAACAAAGCGCCCGTGGCGCTGCACCGGCGCGGGGACGGAGTATGATATCTCTTTTAATTCATTACGTTATCGGAACAGGGGGGAGATGACGGCCGGTGCCCCGACTGACCTTCGCGGGCCGCTACAGACCCACATCCCGCCCCCGAAGCCAAGCTGGCAGGCAGTATCGCACTAATTCGGTGCACCCTGTTCAGGTGCGCCCCAAGGGCAGGCGTTTCAAGGTCTGGCTCTGCGCATAATGGTGCGATGCAGGTGAAACGTGACAGTGGCGGTGGCACCGACGGTTTTGCCCGTGGGGTCGACAACGAGGGCCTGGAGGGTGTGGGTGCCGCGGTCTACGTTGTCCAGCCTGGCCGCAGGGGTGCTCAGCCCGGTAAGCAGGGCCCGGCCGTCCAGCACAATGGTCAGGGTATGGCCGAAAGCGGTCTGCAGCGCCGGCTCGATTTTGATGGCCACGTCCACGTTGCCGTTGTTGTCCCGCAGCGTGGCGTCGTTGCCGGGACGGGTGATGCGGAAGTCGGTATAGGGCAGGGCTTTGAATGTTGGAGGCTGGGGCGGCGGGGGCAGGGGCGGAGGCGGTGAAGCGAGTCTCTGCAGTGGAGGAAGGTCTATTTCCTCTGCGCCGTGCGGGGGGGGAGAGTCGGAATAAACTACTGTCCCGTCCGCTTGCACCCATTTGTATACCGCACCCACGGCGGAAAGGCTGGGGGAGAAAGTCAGAATGAAAAACAAGGTGAGGGTGCGCATGTGAACCTCCCGGGCGGCACTCACCTTTTTTAGCGCGCGCCGGCGTGGCTGTCAAAATTATCGTGATCGTGGGATGACTCTCAATTGAAATTACCGGGCTGACATTGTTTCGACCTGCAAGTGTTGCTGCCAAACCTTTTTCATTTCAAGCGCGCTGGCTCAGGATGCGCCAGGCAGACCGCGACGGTGGATCATGCTGACAGACGTGGATCGGGGACCACCTGACTTTACTGCGTCGTGGAGCGGGCCTTGTCTCCAACGCCGAAGGAAGAGGGGACGAAGCCGGTTCATCAGGCCGGGTGACCGGGCAAAGCGCGGTATCTCACGAGCTGGTCTGATACACAGTGACGTTGACCGCCTGCACGCCCTTGGCGGATTCACTGCGTTCGAATTCCAGCACGGCACCGGCCCGCGACAATTCGGAAAACCGTTCGTTGGTGATGGGCGCGTCGTTTTCCAGCACCTGCGAGATGTGACAAAACACGCTGGTGTCGATATCGGTGACTTTGAAACCGGTGCGACAGGTCAAAAAACCGTATCCCTTTTCCTGGTTGACGGCCTCCAGAATGCCACGTTCGCGGCCGCTGTTTCTGGATGGCAGAATTTTCGGCATGATGGAACCGGGGAAGTAATAGTCCACTTCCCGCTTGAGTTCATTGCTGACATTGTCGAAGGCGATGGCGTCCACCCGCTTGCCCTTGTTTTGCAGGGCGCGGACCAATCGCAGAAAATCGCCGTCGCCGGTGCCGATCATCACGTAATCCAGGTTTTCCGCCTGCAGGATGGCGTCCACCGCCATGTCCAGATCGGCATTGGCCTTGGTGGTCTCGCTGCCGTCTTCGTTGAGGTAGCGCTTGACTTCCTTGTCGATAATATGAAAACCCGCCAGCCGGATTTTGTCGCGGTATTTTTGCGCTTTTTCCCGATATTCAGGCTCCAGGCGTTCCCGGTGTGAGTCCACCACCATGTAGGCATTGGCGCGCAACACAATGGTCCCCTGGGTTTCCACCAGTTCCTTGATTGCATCGAGGCGCATGCCCCAACCGCCATTCCTGTGCAAGTTCTCCATGTCTAAAAATATTCCGGCTTTGAGCATTAAAACCTTCCAATCTTGTCAATAGGGTGTGCGGCTGAAAGGCGGTCAACGGAGTACCTTCCCCCGTCCGCTGGCGAGGGAAAAAGGAACCTGAATCACGTTCCCACCGGTGACCGCTTTCAGCAGCGCCGAGCTTACCATGACCGGGACACCATGCGGCTCGGGTGCCCCGGTGCCTGCGGTACACTATAAAAATGTGCGATTGCAGCCAAATCGCGGGGGCTCCCCTGGGCCCGGCGCCGTCACAATCGGCGGTGGATGGGGCGGGTCAGGCATGACAGCTTATCGGGATTTCCCCGGGCTGGTAGAGCGGCTGGTGTTTGGCGCGGCGCTGCTGGCGGTGGCGGCGCTGTTGCTGCTGACGGGCTGGGCCTGGCGACTGGACGCTTTGCTCTACGACACCCATTACCGCTTCTGGCAACGCCCTGCGCCCGATGATGTGGTCATCGTCGCCATCGACCTGCGCAGCCTGGAAGCGCTGGGACGTTGGCCCTGGCCCCGCCGCCGCCACGCCGAACTCATCGACAAGCTTACCAAGGCCGGCGCCGCCGTCATCGTGATGGACATCATCTTCGCGGAGCCGGACCCGCAGGATGGCAGCGGTGACCGGGCCCTGGCCGAGGCCATCCGCCACCACGGCAGGGTTGTTATGCCGGTGTTCATGGAACAGACCCGTGCCGGCGGCCAGGCGGTGGAGAGCCTGCCCTTTGCGCCTCTGGCCGGTTCCGCCCTGCTGGGCCATGCCCACATCGAACTGGACCCGGACGGCATCGCCCGCCGCCTGTACCTGAAAGAGGGGCTGGGCCAGCCCCGCTGGGACCACTTGGCCCTGGCGGCCGCCCGGGCGCTGGCCCCAGAGCGCTGGAAAACGCTGCCCGGCACCCGCAATCCCGCGCCCGCGGGCGCCTCCCCCTATGTGTGGGCCCGCGACTATCAGGTTTTGCTGCCCTTTGCCGGCCCGCCGGGCCACTACCCTTATCTGTCCTATGCTCAGGTGCTCAGCGGCGACTTTCCCACCAACGCCTTCGCCGGCAAAACCGTTTTCGTGGGCACCACCGCCACGGGCATGGGGGATGCGCTGCCCACCCCCGTTTCCGGCCTGAGCCAGCCCATGCCGGGGGTGGAAATCAATGCCAATGTTTTCGACGCCCTGCAGCGCCACCTCACCATTGAGACCCTCGGCCGGCCCGGGCAACTCGCCCTCACCGCCCTGCTGGTGCTGTTGCCGGTGCTGATCTTTCCGCGGGTCAGTCCCCGCCAGTCGCTGCTGAGCGCCGCACTGCTGCTGGCGGGCACGGTGGTTCTGAGCACACTGCTGCTGCGCTACGCCCGGCTCTGGTTCCCCCCCGCCTCCGCCTTCATTGCCCTGTTGCTGGCTTACCCGCTGTGGAGCTGGCGGCGCCTGGAGCTGGCCATGCGGTTTCTCAACCAGGAGCTGCAACGCCTGCACGAAGAACCCGGCTTTGCCAGCCACATGCCGGACCTGGACAGCGCCATGGCCTTCATCAACCGGCTGGTCCCCATCGAAGGCTGGTGCCTGCAACAAGCCGGCGGGCGCGCCACCGCCACCTGGGGAAGAGCCCTGGGTCCGCCCTGCGACACCGAGCCCCGGCGGTGGTGCAGCCACCGGCCGCACGAATATTGGACCCGGGTCATCCGCGATGGCACCACTTGGCTGCTGGGTGTCTACCGGAAGGTCCCGGAAGCGCCCACAGCCCATGAGAGCACCCTGCTGGTGGAACTGGTCCGCCCTTTCGCCCCCCCGAGTCCGGCCCGCCCGGCCTCCGCGGCGGAACAGGTGCAGGCCCGCATCCAGCAAGTCCAACACGCCACCCAAAGGCTGCGGGGGCTGCGCCGCTTCATCGCCGAAAGCCTGGCGGCCATGGCCGACGGCGTCCTGGTGTGCAATGCCCTGGGGCATGTGCACCTGGCCAACGCCCGGGCAGCGGCTTATCTGGAAGCAGGCCGGCCGGAGGCGCTGATCGACGCCAACCTCATGGAGGCCCTGCACAGCCTGCGCGGCGAAACTCCCCTGGACTGGGCCAGCCTGGTGCGCCAAGCCCTGCTGCACAACGACATGGTCCGCACCAATGCCAGAAACCCGTCCGGTCAGACCCTGCTGGTGCAGCTGGCCCCCCTCAGCCTGTCCCCCGGCCGGGTACGGGGTCTGATTGTCAACCTGTCGGATATCACGCCCCTCACCGACGCCCAACGCAAGCGGGCCGAGACCCTGAATTTTTTGTCCCACGATCTGCGCGCCCCGCTGGTGTCCCTGCTGGCGCTGATCGAGCGGGGGCGGGAAGGGGAGCGGCCCGCCATCAACCTGGACCGGGCGGAAGACTACACCCGCCGCACCCTGACGCTGGCGGACAACTTCCTCCAGCTCAGCCGGGCCGAAAGCAGCGAGCCCTTGCGCCACGACATGGTCAATCTGGTCACCGTTGCCTGGCAGGCCCGCGACACCGTGTGGGACCAGGCCCGGCGGCGCGACATCAGCCTGGTGGAAAACTATGCCGTGGACGAGGCTTGGCTGGCGGGCGATGCCGAGCTGCTTGAGCGGGCGGTGACCAATCTGCTGGCCAATGCCATTCAGTATTCCCCGCCAGGCAGCCGGGTGACGCTGAATATCCAGCAACACGACCGGCTCATCGAATGCTGCGTCGCCGACACCGGCCCCGGCATTCCCGCAGACCTGCAAGACCATGTTTTCGAGCGCTACCGCCGGGGCGACACCCGTACCGAAGGCACCGGCCTGGGCCTGGCTTTCGTCAAGGCCGTGGCTCAAAAACACGGCGGACGCGTCAGCCTGCACAGCGTGCCGGGCAAAGGCGCCCGTTTCTGTATCACTCTGCCGGCGCAGACCCTGCCAAACTGAGCGCCACCGACGCTGTCTTCACTATTGTCCTTATCGAACCCCCTTTAGACCTGCCTGTCGCGCCGGGTTTTGTTTTTGCGTTTTTACACAAGGGGGTTCTGAGAAAGGGGCATTCAGCGCGTGTTTCCGGCTACCGGCCGAAGAAAATCCCTTGTGGAAAAAGAACAGGCGCGGGCCCGTCTGTCGGGTCCATCCGGGCGGATTGCTTCTGCTCCCGGTGTAAGGTTCCCCCTCCCTTCCCGACCAAAACCGTACACACTTCCACCGGCGGGGCCTCAGCGGGGCTGCGCGGGAATGTTGTAAATGCACTTTGATATGAATAAATTTTCATCTTAAGAGGAACCACCGCGCCATGACCTCCATACCCGACTGCGCCCAGCTGCTGAAGTCCTTGAGCGACGATACCCGCCTGACGGTCTTGCGCCAGCTCATGTCCGGCCCGAAACGGGTGGCGGAGTTGAACGCGGACATCGGCGCTGAACAAAGCCTGTTTTCCCATCATCTGCGCATCTTGCGCGAGCGCGGCCTGGTGGTGGCCAGTCGCGAGGGCAAGGGCGTGAGTTATCGCCTGGCACCAGGGGTGAAGAAACGCAACGCCCTGAACCTGGGTTGCTGCGAGCTGCGCTTCGGATGAGGCCATGAAGCGGTCTGTTGTTCTCTTCACCGGACTGCTGCTGGCCCTCCTGGCCACGGTCACTTTTTTCTCGTCGTCCAGGGACGGCGCGCCACCGGTACAGAAACTCAGCCTCGTGGGCTCCAGCACCGTGGCCCCCCTGGCGGCGGAAATCGCCAGGCGCTACGAACAGCAGCACCCCGGCGTGGAGATCGACGTACAGACGGGGGGGTCCGGCCGCGGTATCAACGAGGTCCGTCGGGCCCTGGCGGATATCGGCATGGTGTCCCGGGCTTTGAACGCCGCGGAAGCCGATCTGCACCCCTACCCCATTGCCCGTGACGGCCTCGGGATCATCGTTCATGCCGACAATCCGCTGACCCACATCCGCCACGAGCAGGTGGTGCAGGTGTTCACCGGTGCCATCACGAGCTGGCGCGAACTGGGTGCGGGGGCGGCCCCCATCACGGTGGTGAACAAGGCGGAGGGTCGCGCCACCCTGGAGTTGTTTTTAAACTACTTTCAGCTCAAAAACAGCCGGATCCGCCCCCAGGTGATAGTGGGGGACAACGAGCAGGGCATCAAGGTGGTGGCCGGCAACCCCGCCGCCATCGGCTATGTGTCCATCGGCGTGGCGGAGCACGACATCGCCGCGGGCACCCCCATCAAGCTGCTGGCGCTGGACGGGGTGGCCGCCAGCCGCGCCAATGTGGCCAGCGGCCGCTACCCCCTGGCCCGCAGCCTGAACCTGGTTACCCGCGCCCCGGCCCGGGGTCTGGCCCGGGATTTCATCGACTACGCCCGCTCGAACGCCGTCCATGACCTGGTGGCCGCCCAGCATTTCCTCCCCCTCGTGCCCTGACGCCCGCCTGGCGGGCGCAGCCGGCACGCTCGCTGCCCTGGCCGGCGCGGTGTTGCTGGGTCTTGGCGCGTTCCTGCTGTGGGCCGCCGCCCCGGCCCTGGATCAAATCGGCCTGGCGCGCTTTTTTACCGATGCCGCCTGGCATCCCCTGGAAAGGCAGTTCAATCTGCAACCCATGTTGTGGGGCACGCTGGCGGTGTCCGCCGGCGCTTTGCTGTTGGCGGCGCCCCTGGGGCTGCTGTCAGCCCTGTTCACGGTATTTTATGCGCCGCCGCGGCTGGGCAGCGCCTATCGCCGGCTGGTGGAACTGCTGGCGGGCATTCCCTCGGTGGTCTACGGCCTGTGGGGCCTGGTGGTGCTGGTGCCGCTGATCAATCAGTGGCGGCCGCCGGGGACCAGCCTGCTGGCCGGCATGTTGGTGTTGACACTGATGATATTGCCCACCGTGGCGCTGACAGCGGAGGCCGCCCTGCGGGCAGTGCCACGGGATTATCTCAACGCTGCGGCCGCCCTGGGACTGGGGCGCGCCGCCACCTTGCGGCGGGTGGTGCTGCCCGCCGCGCGGGGCGGGATCGTTGCCGGGCTGGTACTGGCTGCGGGCCGGGCCGTGGGGGAGACCATGGCGGTGCTCATGGTCACGGGCAATGTGGTGCAAAACCCCGCCAGCCTGTTCGCCCCCGTCCGCACCCTGGCAGCCAATATCGCCTTGGAAATGGCTTATGCGCTGGATCAGCACCGCGCCGCACTGTTCGTGAGCGGCCTGGTGCTGGCCGTGTTGGTGGCGGGCCTGATGAGCCTGGCCGGGCTGCTGGGAAGACGCCTGCGCCATGTTTGAGCGGCTTATCGCCACGGTGGTCTGGGGCGCCGCGCTGCTGGTGGCGGGGATGTTGTTGTGGATTCTGGGCGACATCCTCTGGCACGGCATGGAGCGGCTGTCCCTCGACTTTCTCATCAGCACACCACAGGATGCCGGCCGGGCCGGGGGCATTGCGCCCATACTGGTCGCCACCCTGCTGATTCTGGCCGTGTGCCTGGCGGCGGCCCTGCCCATCGGCCTGGGGGCCGCCGTGTTCCTTGCGGAGTTCGCCGGCGACCACTCGCCCCTGGGCCGCGCTGTGCGCCGCAGCCTGGATGTGCTGGCGGGCATGCCCTCCATCGTCTTCGGCCTGTTCGGGTATGTGTTCTTCGCCCAGGTGCTGGGCCTGGGGTTTTCCATTTTGTCCGGCGGGCTGACCCTGGCCTGCATGGTCCTGCCTCTGCTCATCCGCGCCACGGAGGAAGGCCTGCGCGCCGCGCCGTCCGAATACCGCCTGGGCGCGGCGGCCCTGGGCCTCAGCCGCGCCGCCGCGCTCAGGCACCTGCTGCTGCCTGCCGCCCTGCCGGGCCTGCTGGCGGGGCTGGTGCTCAGCGTGGGCCGGGCCCTGGCGGAGACCGCCGCGTTGCTCTACACCAGCGGCTACGTGGACCGCATGCCCGACGCCCTGACGGATTCGGGGCGGGCCTTGTCCATCCACATCTTCGAGCTGTCCATGAACGTGCCGGGCGGCAATGCGTCGGCCTATGCCAGCGCCCTGGTGCTGGTGCTGCTGCTCATGTTGATCAACGCCGGCGCGGCCGGTCTGGCCCGGCGCTGGTGGCAGCGCCACCACGGCGAAGGAAGCCACACATGAACACAGCCACCTCCGCCCTGCCTGTGGGACACGGCACGACCCTCACCACGCGGAACGCGCCCCTCATCGAGATTCAGCACCTCAGCCTGCACTACGGCACAAAGGCTGTGCTGAAGGACATTACCCTGCCCCTCGCCACCGGCCGCATCACCTGTCTGGTGGGGCCCTCCGGGGTGGGTAAAAGCAGCTTGCTTGCCTGCCTCAACCGCCTGACCGATCTGACCCCCTCCGCGCGCGTCAGCGGCAGCGTGCGCCTGCATGGGCGCGAGCTGCTTGCCCCCCGCATCGACGTGGTGGCCCTGCGCCGCCGGGTGGGGATGATCTTCCAAAAACCCAACCCTTTTCCCCTGTCCGTCTGGAACAACCTCGCCGTCCCCCTCAAAGAACACGGGATCAAAAACAAACAAGAACGCACGCAGCGCATCGAGACGGCTCTGCGGGACGTCGGCCTGTGGCCGGAGGTGAAAGACCGCTTGCACCGCTCCGCCCTGGCCCTGTCCGGCGGCCAGCAACAGCGCCTGTGCATCGCCCGCGCCCTGGTGCTCAGACCCCAGGCCTTGCTGTTGGACGAACCCTGCAGCGCCCTGGATCCCCTGGCCACCGCCGTTATCGAAGAGCTGATGTTGACGCTGCGCGGCCGCTACACCCTGGCGGTGGTCACCCACAACCTGGCCCAGGCCCGGCGCATCGCCGACTACGCGGCCCTGTTGTGGCCCATGGCTGGCGATGGCGTGGGACGGCTGATGGAACACGGCCCGGGCAGAGTGTTCTTTGAAGCGCCGCGCCATGCCCTGACCGCGGCCTATGTGCGGGGGGAGCGGGGTTGATCAGCGTCCCGTCCGGTCTGAACGATCAGATCACCAGCGCCACACATACTGGGCACTGATACCGAACGTGCGGGCGTAGTGCGCCCGCACGTCATCGGCGATCACGGACCAGCGCCAGCGAGGCGATTCATGGCTGAGAGCCAGCGCCCGGGCGCTGACATCGTACAAGACCTGCCACTGGCCGGCACGCGGCGTGCCCACCACCCAGCCCGCCCGGACAAAACGCTGCCAGCGTGTGGCCAGCAGCGCCAGCGCCGCGCGGTGACGCCGGTTCAAGGCATAGCGCACATCCACCTTGGTGCGGGGACGCAGACGCTGCACCTGGTCACGACGGTCTTCGATGCCGGACAAGGCCGGATCGAAGCGCACATAGCCGGACTCGTCCAAGCGCTTGGTGTCCGAGGTGCCCGTGGCGCGGGTGTGGGGGACGGCTTTCCAGTACAGGGCGCCGATAAGATCGACAACCTTGAAGCGCAATTCCCACGGGGCAGCCAGCCAGTTCAACGCCAAGTCCACGCTGTAGCCCTCTCCCTCCGGCGCGCTCACGCGGCGCTTGAACAGCGGGTCCCTGGAATAAACGTCGTCTACCTCAAAACGAAAATCATAGTCTTTGTCGCTCACCGCCTCGGCCCAGCCGCTCAGATTACCGTCCAGCACGCGGCGGCCCTGGAGATAACTCAGGCCCCACTGAATCTCCAGGCCGCCGCGAGGGCGCCAGCCGTGGGCCAGCCGCAGGCCGCGGACGGCGTAGTGCTGCACGGTGATGGCGAGGGCATAGCGGCGGCCCGGGGGCAGGGGCGATTTGTTTTGTATGCGATGATAGAGTTCAGCGGTATCGGAGCTGAAACGCAGGGTATAGTCGTAACGATACAACACGCCCAGCCGCCAGGGTCCGTCTTCCATGCCGGCCTCCCACCAGTTGTAGCTGAGCGCGGTATCGCCGCCGTGGCGGGAGTCCCCCCGCCAGTCATTGAAATAGGCCCGTATGGGCACGGGTTCGCTGTGGGCGAAGCTGTCCACTTCCAGGTAGAACCGCTCCGCGCCCTGGGCCGGGGAAACAAGACCTAAGGCCATCAGCGCGGCAGCAAAAAAAGGGCGGCATGCCGCCGCCCGCCAGGCCACCTGCCAGCTCCTCAGTTCAAGGTTTCAAAGGTGCCGTCATCGTAGGTCACTTTGATGATGTCATCGCCGATCACGGTCACCGTCCCCACCTGTTTTCCGCCGATCTTCACCGCCCCGCTCTCAAATTTTCCACTGCCGCTGGCGGTGATTATGGCACCGTCCTGGCTGGTGAAGGTCAGCGTGGCTTCCCCGCCTTCGATGTTCGGGTCGGGGCGCTGATAGTCGATCACCGTGGTCACCCCGCCATGGGACAAAGTGACCCGCCCAGTGCCGACAAAAGGCGCTTCCGTGGAACCGAAATCACTGCGGCGGGCGGTGACCGTCGCCTTGAGCTCCGGCGCACCGTCCAGTTGCACGGCCACCGTGGCGCTCACCTGGAAGTCGGCAAAGTTGCTGCTGCTCTCACCGACCCTGGTGTCATAGCTGGCCGCATTGAAGAACTCACCGGTAACGGTGGCGGAAATGATATTGGCCGCGTTGCCGAAATCGCCGCTCAGGGTGAGCTTGGTCGGCAGCCATTGCGCCGGATCCACGCACGTGACACAGCGCGCACCTTCCGCATCCAGCGAACCGGTGAACACCAGCGGATCGGACACGCCCAGCTGTTCCAACTTGACCTGCATCGCCGCCTTCAGGGTCGAGCCCGTCGTTTCAAGGTTATCCAATGACAAGCTGCTGCCCGAGATGTTGAACGTGCCGTTGGTCACAGTGAGCCTGGCGCTGCCTGCGCTGTCGGTAACGGTACCGGCCACCGTGCCCTCAAGCTGCGTGTCACGCGCTTCGTTGACGGTAAACGTCAGATCCAGGTTCTGGGGCGGAAAGCTAAGTTGAACCGGCCCCCCTTCGGAAAACTTGATTTTGGAAGGGGGGGTGATGGACCCCGCCAGCGCCAGGGTCAAGGTCCCGCTGCCCGTGCCAGTCACGGTGATGGTACCGCTGCCGGTAATGCCGAGGCCGTCGGTGTCAATGAATTTCCCGGCGCCGAATTCGTATTCACCATTCCCCGCGCCGGACTCCAGAAAAGCCTTCACCAAGCGGAAGGCCCCCGTCACCGAGTCACCCGAACCCTGATTAAAGGTTTCAGTAAGTTTCCCCGCCTGCTCTACGTCTGCCTCGAACGCATCGGCCGGATTTTCCAGCGCCGCGATCTGCTTGGCCCAGTTCCGGATCTCCTGCACCAGTGCCTTGGCCTTGGCGATGTCGCTGTCACCG
>DRLM01000010.1 GCA_011375345.1 Gammaproteobacteria bacterium | reverse complement strand
TGCGCAACCAACCGTAGGCATACTCGCCCTCAAACCGCACCGTGGCGCTTTTGATGCCGGCCACCTCACCTTCGGACAACTCGACGATCTCCGTGGCAAAGCCCCGCCGTTCCCCCCAGCGCAAATACATGCGCAGCAGCATATTGGCCCAGTCCTGCGCCTCGGTGCCGCCGGAGCCGGCCTGGATATCCAAAAACGCATTGGCGGCATCCATTTCCCCGGAAAACATCCGGCGGAATTCCAGCGCCGCCAGGCGCGATTCCAGAGCGTCCAGATCAGCCATGACCGCGCGGGCCGTCTCCTCATCGTCCTCTTCGGCGGCGATGCGCAACAACTCGCCGGCATCTGCCAAACCGCTGGCCAGGATGTCGAGACTGCGCACCACGTCTTCCAGGCGCGACCGCTCGCGCCCCAGTTCCTGCGCCCGCTCGGGCCGGCCCCACACGCCGGGGTCTTCCAGCTCCCGGATGACTTCGGTCAGGCGCTCTTTCTTCCCCGCATAGTCAAAGATACCCCCTCAGCGCATCCACGCGCTCCTGCATCTCTTCGATGTGCTTAAGTGACGGATTGATTTCCAGCATTGCAGCGGTCCGCAGCTCCCGAAAAAACGCGTAATAATACTACACTTCACCGTGCTTATCATCAGCGGGTTGGGAAACCTGCGGTGGGCGCCATTGAAAAGGCTTCGGGAGATGGTACTATTTCTGAGCACAGCTATGCTTTGACCCAGAAAAACACACAACAACGGTGAACGTGAGAGGCCACAATATACGTCAACCGCCAAGACCGGTTGGCAGCCTGGCAATTACTGGCTTGAAGGGAAAGACTCAGCACGGCATGTTGTTTTGTGTGCTCTTGCTGGCGGCGTTTTTCGCGGCAAGCCAGCCTGCTGGGGCAGCGCCGGTCACCGACTGCCTCGATCTGCGGGCCCTGAGCACCACCCAGATCTGCATGGGCGCGGAGCGCAGTTGGGTGCTCGCGGGTGATGACACGGTGGCCATTCCCGACCCCCAGGCCAGTTCCCCCGTCAAACTGACTCTCAACGGCGATACGCTGGAAATCCGGCTCATTGCCACCAGCGGCAATCCCGACGGCATCGACAAGTTCTATCTCACCAGTGGCAACCTCTCCCTGCTGCCCCCTTTCGCGCGGCTCGACTCTCCCGGCGAAATTCTCGGTCCCTACACCTATGGCGCACCTGCCACCGGCCGTACCATCACCCTCGGCGCCGCAGAGCTGAACACGCTGTTCGAATGGCAGAACAGTGCCGGCGGCATTGTAATCCTCGAAGAGCAGGTGGGGCGGACCATCGACAACCCCGGTGTCGAAACGTTCACGGGCGTTACCCTTGCGGGCACTCCGCCACCTTCCCCCCCCACCTCTGCAACCGCCACTTCCGGCGCCAATATCGCCGGCAGTTGTGCGGTGGGTGATCCAATCAACACCTACACGGGCGAGCTGGTCGAGACCGGCACACCGGATATTGATCTCGGCGGACCGATGCCGCTGCGCTTCTCCCGGTATTATGCCTCGGGCCTCAAAGCCGCCAACATCAGCGGCCCCCTGGGGGACAACTGGCTGCACAACTTCGCATGGACACTGACCAGCAACGGTAGTACCGCCGACGTCATCAGCAACCAGGGACGCCTGATCCGCTTCACCAAGAACGCTGCACAATGGTCGCTTTACAGCAGGCAGGATGTACCCTACCAACTGGTGGAAGACACCAATACAGGACAATTCACCCTGGCAGATCCTTCCAGCAAGCGCAGCTACCGCTTCAGTGCGGCAGGGCAACTGCTCGCCATTGACGACAACCAGGGCGGCACCCATAGCCTGGCCTACGATGCCGGTGGCCGGCTTGTGTCCGTCAGCGACGGGTTGGGCCGCACGCTCAACTTCACCTATGATTCCACCAACCGGCTGGTGGGCGCAGGCGATGGTCAGGGGCGCACCGTGAGCTTCACCTACAGCGGAAATGACCTTGCCAGTTTCACTGACCTGAACGGAAACACCACCACCTATGCCTATGACAACGGTGGCCTGCTGACCGCCATCACCCTCCCGG
The DNA here is from genome assembly GCA_011375345.1 of Gammaproteobacteria bacterium. Lineage (NCBI taxonomy): Bacteria > Pseudomonadati > Pseudomonadota > Gammaproteobacteria > Gammaproteobacteria bacterium. The sequence continues at coordinate 10,853 of DRLM01000010.1, read as the reverse complement.
CAGGCAACACCCCCTCCCGCCAAACCTGGAACGATGCCGGCAAAGTGGCCGCCCAAACCGATGCCCGGGGCAACACCACCACCTTTACCTACAACGAAGCCGACACCACAATAACCGACGCCCTGGGCAACACGACGGTCCACACCTACAGCACCACGGGGAAACTCGAACAGGTCGTCCGCCAGGATGGCACCACCTTCTCCCTGTCGTCCAATACCACCGGCCAGCGCAACGGCATCACCGATTCCCTGGGGGGCACCACCCGTTACACCTATCATGCCCCCAGCGGGCGCATCGCAGCCATCACCCACGCCAACGGTGCCACGACCTCATTCGACTACACCGCCCGGACCACGAGCGACGGGATTACCGTCTATGACCTTACCGGGATCACCCACGCCGACGGCACCACCAAATCCCTTGCCTACGATGCGACAGGCCATCTTGTCTCGTACACCGACCAGGCTGGGTTCACCACCACCTACACTTACAACAGCCACGGCCAGTGGCTGACCCATGCCAACCCGGCCGGCGGCACAAACACCCGCATCTTCAACAAAGACGGCACCCTGGCGAGCCAGACTGATGCCGCCGGCAACACTACCACCTTCGGTTACGACACCCAGCGCCGGCTGATGACCGCCACACTCACCGACGGCAGCACCACGACCCTCGCCTACGATGACATGGACCGTCCCGTCGCGCTCACCGATCCCAAGGGCAGAGCCACCCGCTTCGAGTGGAATGCCAACGGTAACCTGGCCACCGTCACCGACCGCACGGGGGCGGTCACCACCTTCACGTTCGACGCCATGGATCGTCTCAGCACGGTCACCGATAACTACGGCAACATCGGACGCGTGGACTATGACGAACTGGGCCGGATCGCCGCAGTCACCGAGCGCAGCGGGAGCCGCATCACCTTCGGCTATGACCAGCAAAACCGGCTGACCGCCCTTACCGACGGCAACGGCAATACCTGGCGCCGCAGTTTCGACGCCGAAGGCATCCTGCGCAGCACCACCACCCCCCTGGGCAACGGGATCCGCTTCACCTCGAACGACATGGGACGCATCACCGCCATCACCAGCCCCCTGGGCAACAAGTCTCAGCTCACCTACGACCTCATGGGGCACGTCACCCAGACCATCGACCCCCTGGGATACATCCGCACCACGGACTATGATCCCCGCGGTCTGCCCACGAAACGCACCCTGCCGGAGAACATCAGCGCCAGCTACAAGCACGACGCCCTGGGCAATATCACCGCCGTCACCGACCCCGGCGGCAATGACTGGCGACACACCTTCGACAACGCCGGGCGCCTTACCAGCAGCAGCGATCCCCTGAGCCGCACCACGGCCTACACCTACGACCAAGGCAATCGTCTCAAAACCGTCACCTTTCCCGGTGATCTGGGTACCCGGTCCGACGAATATGACGCCAACGGCAACCTGATCCGCCAAATTTACTCCGACGGCACCGAACTCAGCTTTACCCACGATGCCGAGGATCGCCTGACCGGCGCCGACGGCCTCACCTTGAGCCGGGACGCACTCGGGCGCATCACCGCCAGCAACGGACTCGCCATCAGCTACGATGCCGGCGGCCGCATCGCCGCCATAACCTACGCCACCGGCAAGACAATCACTTACCGCTACGATGCCAACGGCAACCTCACCAAAATTACGGATTGGGCGGGAGGGGTTTCCACCTTCACCTGGGACGCCGACAACCGCCTTACCGCCATGACCCGGCCCAATGGCATCACCACCACCTACAGCTATGATGCCGACGGCCAATTCACCGCTATCACCCACGGCACCCTGGGCAGCATCACCCTCACACGAGACGCGGGCGGCCGCATCACCGCCGCCAGCCGCGACCTGCCCCAGGCCGCCTCCGCCACCGGCCTGGCCGATACCACCCACAGCTTCGACGCCGCTGCCCAGATATCGAGCCCCGGCCATGTCTACGACACCCTGGGCCGGCTCACCGACGACGGCACCACCACCTACACCTGGAACCTGGCCTCCCGGCTCACCGCCGTGGGCACCACCACCCATGCCTACGACGCCCTGGGTTACCGCACCCGCCGCACGGCTGGCGGCATCACCCGCGACTACGTGTGGAACCACGCCCTGACCCTCCCTGCGACAGCCATCGAGCGCGAGGCGGGCACCGACCTGCGTTACTACATCCACACCCCCGACGGCGCCCTGCTCTACGCCATCGACGCCGCCACCAATGCCCGCCACTTCTACCACTTCGACGAAAGCGGCAACACCCGCTTCGTCACCGATGATGGCGGTGTGGTGATCGCCAGTTATGCCCACACCCCTTTCGGGGTGCTGCTGGGCCGAAGCGGCGACCTGGACAACCCCTTCACCTGGCAAGGGCAATGGGGCGTCTACGACGACGGGGATGGCCTTTACTACATCCGCGCCCGCTACTACGACGCGGACAGCGGAAGATTCCTCTCCAGGGACCCTTTGCACATGGCCCGCCGGGAACTCACCGGCAAACCCGCACCCGCGCCCGAACACAGCCTCAGAATGCGGCCCCAGGATGCGGCGCAGCCCTTCACGGATCCCTTCACGGATACCTTCCCCGGCATCGGCGGGGACGATGAACTATTGAATCCGCTCGCCCTGAACCCCTACACATTCGCCTACGCGAACCCGATGTACTTTCACGACCCGGATGGAAAAGAGCCCATAACCATCGTGGTAGTGGGTGGCGCGATAGTGGCTGCAGGAAGCGCCTTGTACCGGCTGGGGAAGTGGTTCGAATTGACTTATCTCGAGAAGAAAGTGGGGCAGGAAAACGGCAGGCTGCTCGATGATACGGAACTGCAATACCGTTCCATCGACGAATGCACCATGGATGAACTCCACGAGGAAGTGGTGAACGTGGTTTCCACCCTCCCAGGCACAACCGCCACCGGACCCGTTCACGGCGCTCCCGTCGACGATGTCACACAGTTTGCAACCCAAACCGCCATAACGACCACAGGACTGGACCGCCCCGCCGCCCAATCTCCGGGGATTCTGTCCACGGCATGGAATTATTGGAAACAAAAACTCGGATTATGAGCCCCAGGCGGCGGACCGGATCGGTCCTTTCGGCAAGGTGACACGCGGCTCTGTGCCGTGGCCCACGGGCCACGCAACAAGACAGACCAGAAGCAGGAGAAACAGCATGGTGACGACAGGAAGGGTTCCGGTACTCGGCTGTATTCTTGGCGCAATGCTGTCGTTGACGCCACCGGCAAGCGCCGAAACCTACACCTACGATGCTGCCGGCCGCCTCACCGGCGTCACCTATGACGACGGCAGCGCCATTGCGTACCGCTACGACGCCAACGGCAACAGGCTGGCCCGTGCAGTCACCGACAGCGGTGACCCGTCGAACGAAGTCGCTGACAACAGCCGAAAATCGGGCGGGACAGGTGCTCTTGGAGGCGCGGTCCTGTTGATACTTCTGCTCGGGACAGGCTTGGGATGCATGCGCAAAGCGGTGAAATCGGGCGGGCGTGGGGTGTCGATATTCTGGCCTTCTGATTCATGATCCCGCCTTGCACAACAACGGTGACCAAGAAGGAAAATCAGGGCCAGCCCGGCCGGGGCCGTCAACCTGGCACATCCCTGTACCGCACCATTAGACGATTTTGATCGCCGGGTTGACAAAACATAACAATCCGGTGAATCGCTACAGTTTTTTGCCTGTCCCTGAATCTTTTCCCAAATGGCATCAAAAGGAAAAGGGCTCTGCCCAGCAAAGCAAAGCGCTTTGATTTCCGGATAAGACCGGAGCGGAAAACGAGAAAAGGCGCGCGCTGCTGGGAAATGAGGCAAATTCCGGGACCTGGCATCCCCCCCGGCCGGCAGGAACACCCTTGGCAGGATGTTGGAAAAGCCCCCCTCCTGGTCTTTTTCAAGGCCGGCAGGAGCGTCGTGGTTCGGCGGGGTGACTTGTCCGGGAATCAAAATCAAGGTGAGGTGGACACGTGGCCTCCAAGGCCTCCAAAATCGGGTACACTTTCGCCCCAGGATTTCAAACGCTGTCCGGCGCAGCCCGCGCTGACGTCTCAGGGAGATCAATATGGCTCGCACCCCCTCCACCATGCTGGAACTCGGCACACCAGCGCCGCAGTTTCGCCTGCCAGACACCGATGGAACCTGGGTGTCACGGGACGATTTCAAAGACGCCCGGGGACTGCTGGTGGTGTTCATGTGCAATCACTGCCCCTATGTGCTTCACATCCGGGAGGCACTGGCGGATTTCGCCAGGGAATATCAGGCCAGGGGGCTGGCGATGGTAGGTATCAATGCCAACGACGTGGAGCGTTATCCGGACGACAGCCCGGAAAAAATGGCGCAGGAAAAGGCCAGGGCGGGCTACAGCTTCCCCTACCTCTTCGATGCCACCCAGGAGGTGGCCAAAGCCTACCGCGCCGCGTGTACGCCGGACTTCTTCCTGTTCGACGAAAGCCACAAACTGGTCTACCGGGGCCAGTTTGACGATGCCCGCCCCGGCAACGACGTGCCCGTCACCGGGCGCGACCTGCGCGCCGCCGCCGCTGCCCTGCTGGCAGGACAACACATTGACACGGACCAAAAACCCAGCCTGGGTTGCAACATCAAATGGAAACCGGGACAAGAACCGGATTATTTTTAAGTGCCTCCAAAAACCCGCTCCAGCCGGCGATGGCAAGGGAAAACCGGCGAAAAAGCGCGCGGCATCGGGCACAAGAGCGGGTTTTCAACGCCGCCGGCGCGGCTTCATTGGATTTCAGCAGACCAATTGGGGGCCCTTCAAAGAAACAGGCGCTGTTTCAGCAGCGCCGCAGCACTTCTTACAAACGCTAGGCAGGCATGACGAGACAGCGCCTTGACAGCGCGGCAGACCGGAAACGATCATGGCGGAATTGGACGATTTATCCCCTCCACCCTACACGGCCATCAAGCCGGGCCTAATTTGCCTGGGCCTGTCGCTGGTGCTCAACTTCATCGTCGGTTTTTACGTCGCCTTTCACACACCGGGCATCGGCACGCTGATCGCCTGGCAGGCCCTGGTCATCGTGCCCACCCCGTATTACATTTTCGCCGCCCTCGGTTTCATACTCACTCACATGTATCACTCCACCCTGATCACGAGAGTGTTCAATGTCGGCGGGCTGGTGATTTTCATCGACTGGTTTCTCGCCAACTTCTACGCCGTATCCGGCGACACCCTGGCGGATCAGCTCCGCGACGGCATGGACGCTAATTTAATATTCACCGCCGCCCTGGCCGCTGTCTTTTGCATCATCATGCTCATCGTCGCCCAGTTCACCTGGGATGACGTGGAAGAGAATGATTTCGAAGACGATGAGGACAATGGAGATTCTTCTTTGCGTTAGCTTCCGCTCTGCACCATGGCAATAGCTCCCTGCACCGCGTTTCAGGCGCTGCCACCCCTGCGCGGAAAAGGTGCGCCGGCGGCAAAACGACGCCGCGGCCGGGTGGTGGATACAGGGGGCTGTGAGCGCTAAGGCGGCACTGACGGCCGGCCACCCGCGGGCGGGGTGGCACGGATTCAGCTCATGCCGGGCGGCGCATGACGCGCGGCCAGCAACGCCAACACCGCCTCGGCGGCCGCGTCGTCGGCACCCTGCCGCAGTTTGCGATGCAGCGCCTGGAAGCGGGCCCGCGTGCGGCTTAGCGCGTCGGGATCGTTCAAATACCGGAGCACGTGCTCAGACAAACCTTGCGCGGTGGCGGCATCCTGGACCAGTTCGGGAACCAGCCTGTCGTCCGCCAGCAGGTTGGGAATGGAACAATAGGTCACCCTGGCCAGGCGTTCCACCAGCCAGAAGGTGAGGGGCGACAAACGGTAGGCCACCACCATGGGACACTGCGCCAGCATGGCTTCCAGAGTGACGGTGCCTGAGGCAACGATGGCGGCATCGGCGGCGGTCAGCACGTCGCGGGCGCGGCCGTCGTACACCGTGACGGGCAGGGGCGTGGCCAGCGATTTCAGGCATTGGCAGAACAGCTCGCGGGTCACGGGCGTGGCCAGGGGCACGGCGAAATGGATGTCCGGCCGGACCGTCAGCAGACACTTTGCGGCCTCCAGAAACAGGCTTCCCAGGGCCTTCACCTCCGTGGCCCGGCTGCCGGGCAGCAAGGCGACGATTTTCTTGCCCGGCGGCAACGCCAGGGCCTCGTGGGCGGCCACATGGGCGGCCGCCAGGGGCATGGCGTCCGCCAGGGGATGGCCGACCACGCGCACGGGCACACCCGCGGCCTCATAGTAGGGCGCCTCAAAGGGAAACAAGGTCAGCATCAAGTCCACCGCACGCTTGATCTTGTGGATGCGCCCCTGGCGCCAGGCCCAGATGGAAGGGCTGACATAGTGCACAGTGGGAATGCCGCGGGCCTTCAGCCGCAGTTCCAGGCCCGTGTTGAAGGCGGGCGCGTCGATGCCGATGAACAGATCCGGTGGCTCCACCTGGTAGCGCTGCAGCAGTGCCCGGCGGATACGGAGAGCCTCCGGCACCCGGCCGAGGATTTCCACCAGGCCCATCACCGACAGGCGCTCGGCCGGAAACACCACCTGACACCCGGCGTCCATCATTCGCGGCCCGGCGACCCCTTCGAAGCAGATATCAGGCCGGCGGGCGCGGATGGCGCGGATCAGACCGGCGCCCAACAGATCGCCGGAGGCTTCTCCGGCCACAATGGCAATGCGGAACATAAAGACCGGCTAGCGCACGATACCGCGCCGGGATTTTTCGAGAAAGGTCACCATGCGGGCGACTTCCGGTTCCTCCGGGCTGAAGGCTTTGAGCTGTTCAATGGCATTTTTGAAGGTGAGGCCCGAGCGGTAAAGAATCTTATAAGCACGGCGCAGATTGGCAATGGTCTGCGCGCTGAAACCACGCCGTTTCAGGCCTTCAATGTTGAGGCCGTGGGGCGCGGCGGCGTACCCCCCCACCATGACGAAGGGCGGCACGTCCTTGGCAATGCCGGCGCTGAAAGCGGTAAAGCAATGGGCGCCCAGATTGCAAAACTGGTGAACCAGGGAGAAACCGCCAAGAATAACGTAATCCTCAATTTTCACGTGCCCCGCCAAAGAGGCGTTGTTGGCAAAGATGGTGTGATTGCCCACGATGCAGTCATGCGCGATGTGAACATAGGCCATGATCCAGTTGTCATCGCCCACGCGGGTCAGGCCACCGCCCTGCACCGTGCCCCGGTTGATGGTGCAGTATTCGCGGATCACATTGCCGTCACCGATTTCCAGCCGGGTGGGCTCGCCCTGGTATTTCTTGTCCTGGGGATCGTCGCCGATGGAAGCAAACTGGAAAATCTTATTGTTACTGCCAATGCGGGTGGGGCCTTTGATGACGACGTGGGAGCCGATCTCACAACCCGGCCCGATGACCACCTCAGGACCGATCACGGCAAAGGGACCGACCCGGACATCAGCGGCCAGCTCCGCCCTGGCATCAATGACGGCGCGCGGATCAATCAAGCCGGAACATCCCGCCGGGCACAGGTGATCTTGGCGCTGACGGCCGGCTGACCGTCCACTGTCGCCTCGCCGCTGAACATCCACATGTCCCGGCGATGGCGTTCCAGGCTGACGGTCATAATCAAAGTGTCACCGGGCTCCACCGGACGCTTGAAACGAACCTTGTCCACGGCAGCAAGGTAAAAAGTGATGCCGCTGGCGGGGCTGGTGTCGGCGGTTTTAAAGGCCAGTATACCCATGGCCTGGGCCAGGGCTTCGATCATCAGCACCCCCGGCATTACCGGCCGCCCCGGGAAATGGCCGGGAAAGAAGGGCTCATTGACGGTCACGTTTTTCAGCGCCACCAGCCTCTCCCCCGGCAGGCAGGACAATACCTTGTCCACCAACAAAAACGGATAGCGGTGGGGAAGATATTGCAAGACCTCGTAGATATCCATCGCGCCCTCCCCAGCCGATGGACGTCCTGCTGCAGTTTGCTCGTTCATAGTTGCATCACCCTACCCCGTAACGAAAAAATACATGCGCTGCGCTCTGCCCCGAGCGGAAGCCTTGCAATACAGACTACTTCTCTTCAGTTTTTTTTTCCTGTTTCAGTGTGAATTCCACCCGGCGCAGGCGGCGCGCCATCTCATCCAGATGACGAAAACGGGCATAGTTGCGCCGCCAGGTGCGTGTGGGCTCCAACGGTGTGCCCGAAGAATACACGCCGGCCTGGTGAATGGAATGGGCGACGAAGGACATGCCGGTAATGTGCACATCGTCGGCAATCTCTGTATGACCCACGATACCTACCCCGCCCCCGATGGTGCAGCGCGCACCAATCCTGGCGCTGCCGGCAATGCCGGTGCATCCTGCAATGGCCGTGTGGGCACCGATTTTCACATTGTGCGCCACCTGTATCTGGTTATCCAGCTTCACACCGTCCTCAATCACCGTGTCGTCCAGTGCGCCGCGATCGATGGTGGTATTGGCGCCGATCTCCACATCATCGCCGATCACCACGCCACCCAGCTGCGGAATTTTCAGCCAGCCCTCGCCGTCTTTGGCCAAACCAAAGCCATCACTGCCAATGACCACGCCGGGGTGAATCACGGCGCGCCTGCCAATGCTCACCCCGTGGCAAACCGTGACCCGGGCCACCAACACACTGTCTTGGCCAATGCGGCTGTCCCGCCCGACGATGCACCCAGGCCCGACCAGGACTCCCGCAGCGAGCCGCGCGCCGTCTTCAATGACAGCATGGGCGGCGACGAAGGCCTGTGGATGCACTTCGCTCTCGGGATGAATCACCGCGCTGGGATGACAACCCGCCCCGCCAGGCGGCAGCGGCTGCAACAATACGGCAAGGCGGGCATAAGCCAGATAGGGATCGGGAACAATCAGCGCATTGACCGTGCAGGCGGCTGCGTGCTCGTCCGACACGATCACCGCCGACGCCCGGGTGGTGGCCAGATAGCGGGCGTAGCGTTTGTTGGACAAAAAACTGATATCACCGGGCCCGGCATTTTCCAGGGTCGCCAGCTTGTTGACGATGCAATCCCCATCGCCCTGCACCCGGCCCCCGAGGTGCTGAGCCAGTTCCGACAAGCGAGGCACGCAAACGTATCCGTGAATCAGCGGGACTTGACGGAAGACTTGCGCAAGCGCTCCAAAATGAGTTCCGTCAGGTCAATGCGCGGACTGGCATAAGCAATGCCTTCATAGACGATCAAATCGAACTGCTGCTCGCGACCCACCGCCTCGATAGCATCCTGCACCACTTCCAGCAAATTCGCGATTTCTTCGTTGCGGCGGATGTTCACGTCTTCACGAAAGTCGTCCCGGGCCCGCCGCAGATCCCGCTTGCGGGACAACAGATCACGCTCCAGCCGGCGGCGTTCTATCTCGCTCATGATGGGGCCGTCCCGGGACAGACGCTCTTCCAGGCGCTGTAATTTTTTTTGCTCGGCCACCAGTTCGTCTTCCCGCGCCGCGAACTCCTGTTTTAATTTCTTCGACACGGCCTCGGCCTGGGGCGTGTCTTCCAACAGCCGCGCCGCGTTGACATAGCCGATTTTCGCCTCGGCCAGGACGGCGGGCGCCCACAGGGCGAAGGCCAGAACCCAGAACCAGCGTTGCTGTTTTGCCGATATCGTCACACCTCTGTCCCCTAAAATGCTGCACCGAGAGAGAACTGGAAGATCTCGGTATCGTCTTGCGCCTGCTTATTTAACGCTTTACCGAAACTGAAAGTCAACGGTCCCAAAGGCGACAGCCAAAGGGCCGACACGCCGGTGGAATATCGCAACTCGCTGCCGTCAAAGTCGTCCACCGAGGCGAACACATTGCCAATATCGAAAAATATACCAAAACGGAATGAATTGGTATCCGCGGCAAAGGGTGGCGGGAAGAACACTTCGGCGCTGGCCAGGGTTCTGAATGCGCCACCCAGGGCGCGGCCGTTCTCCTTGGGACCCAGGGAATTGGCCCGGTAACCGCGCACGGAACTGATACCGCCGGCGTAGTAATTTTCAAAAAACGGGAAACCCGAGGTGTCGCCGTAGGCTTCACCGTAGGCCACGTCCCCCTCCGCCACCAGCGTGAAGTACTTGTTAAGCGCCTGATACCAACTGGTGCGGGAAGCAAGTTTGTAGTAAGTCACCCCGCTGCCGGGCACGGCTGCATCCAGCGACAGGCGCTGCAATATGCCGGCATCAGGGAAAAAGGCTCTGTTACGGGTATCGTGAGACCAGGACAGGCCCAGCTGGTACACATCGAATTCGTCCTTGTTGTCATTGATATAGTTGACATAGGCCTGGGGCGTGGTCGACAGGGTTTTCAGTTTGGTGTGCTCCAGCCCCACAGAGGCGCGCAGGGTATCGTACTCGCTCAGAGGGATGCCGTAGTTCACGTTGCCGCCATAGGCATCGGAAGTGAAATCCGCCACGTTGGCGCGACCGGCATCGGTGGTGCGCCAGAACAGCCGGAATCCGCGGCTGACACCGTCCTGAGTATAGTACGGGTTGGTGTAGCTGAAGCTGTAGATGGTGTTGACGCGGCTGTTGTTGATCGTCGCGCTCACCCGCTTGCCGGTGCCGAGAAAATTATCCTCGCTGACACTGGAGTTCAGCAACAGTCCCTGAGACTGGGAAAAACCAACACCGAACACAAAACTGCCGAACGTGGAGCGCTCCTTGACGTTGAAGTTCACATCCACCTGATCGTCCGTGCCCGGCACCGCAGGTGTCTCCACGTTCACTTCTTCGAAATAGCCCAGCCGCTGCAGGCGCACCCGCGAGCGCTTCACCTGTTCGGTGGAAATCCAGCCGCCTTCCAGCTGCCGCAGCTCCCGC
>DRLM01000009.1 GCA_011375345.1 Gammaproteobacteria bacterium | reverse complement strand
TGATGATCTCCTTGACTCGTGTTATGACTGAATGCCTGGGTCTCTCGCTGAGACCGCCACCGCAGCGGCGAACTCGGGGACCATGTTAGAGAACAGAGCAGCAGCGGGCAGTGCAGCACTCACGCACGCAGTGTGCGGTATTCACGTTCACGATATCACTATTAACCCGGCAATTAGGATTGCCGGGTTAATAACTCCGGCACCTCCCCGTGCCGCGACATTAGCCCGACAATTCCAATTGCCGGCTTAATAGCCGGGCCACCGCCTCGGCCTGCATCCAGCACTGTTCATGCAGGCCGGGCAGCTGTTTCCGGGCTTCCAGGCAGGTGAAATCCAGCACATTGTGCTTGAACCAGGCGATGGCACGTTCCTCGCCGGGCAGACAGCGTTTGAAATAGCCGCCGGGCACCCGCTCATTGGGGGCGCGCACCCCCAGCACGCAGTCGTCGGGAATGGGCACGATGGGGTTCAGCGTGACGAAGAACTCGCCCGGATTGCAGCGGTTGCAGTCCCCGCCTTCGTTCGCCGGTGAAATACATGGCATTGATGCGCGCGAACACCACCGTTTCCGCCATCTCTGTCGCGGTGGCCGGGTCATGGCCGTAGCGCCGGACGTGGCGTTCCACGTAGTCCGCGATGTTCTATCCCCCGAACCCGCGCTTTCCCACATCGTCCATGGCCTGGTCCATGAAGCTTTTGAATTTTCCGTACAACCCGGGCCGCTGCCCTTTGAGGGAAACGGCCGGGAGTGCGGTCCTTCTTCAATGCGCCCACCACAGCATATGCGGCAGTGTAACGGTTATTTCAGGACGGGTGGCTTCGGTCCGGCGCGCTTTCGCTGCTTTTATCCGCCATTGAGCCCAAACACCCGCTCTGTGCCCGCCCTGCCCTTGGTGCCCACTTCCCCCAAATCTGTCAGCGGCAGCTCATGGCCGATCAGCTGCGCGGTCGTGTGGCAAAGTACCACCGCCGCGGGAACGTCTTTGCGGGCCAGGCCGGAAAGCCTGAAGGCCAGATTGGTGGCATCCCCCACCACGGCGACGTTGTCTTGCCGCAGGCCGTAGTGGGACAAGGTGACGGTGCCGGTGGCGATGCCCCAGCCAATGCGCACCCGGGCCAGATCCCGGTCGCCTTTCGCCGCGGCGTCGAGTGCCAGTGCGGCGCAGGCGGCTTGTTGGGCCCGGGCGGCGCGACAGGCGTTCAGGGCGGATTCGGCCCGGGGGGTGGGGCCGTGTTCCCAATAGGCGAAGATGGCATCGCCGGCGTAGTCTTTGATGGTGCCGTGATGCTGGTGGACGAGGGGGCTCAAGGTGTCGAAGAGGCGGGTGACCAGGGCGCAGACCCGGGCGGGACGCCAGGCCTGGGACAGGGTGGAGAAACCGCGCACGTCGGCCACGAGATGGGTGACCACTTCGTCGATGGCCAGGGTGTGGGTTTCGGCCCCCTCGTCGGTGGGGGCCGCCGTGGCGTGGGGGGTGAGCCTGACGGTAAAGGCCTGCCTGCCGATGGTGATGACGTCGTGATCCTTTAGCGTTTGTTCCACGCCGGGGGTGATGCGCACGCCGTTCAGGCGCGTGCCGTTGCGACTGGTGTCCCGCACGGTGAGCGTGTCACCGCTCCAGGTGACGACGGCGTGATCGCGGGAGATATTGGGATCGGTGACCAACACCCGCTTGGTGGTAGGCACGCCGCGGCAGCTCCGACCAAGGTACACCCGGTCCCGCACGGCAATGGAGCGGGCCTTGCCGCTCTCGTCCTGCCAGTGCAGTCGGGGGTACATGGGCGGCTACCAGCGGGCGGGCAGTTTCTTTTTGATGATGATGCCGTGCTTGTCGCTGGCCAGATAGCCGCCGTTGCTCAGTTCCTTGAAGATGCGGCTGACCATTTCCCGCGATGAGCCCACCATGGCGGCGATGTCTTTGTGGGTCAGCCGCTGCCTGATCACCCGCAGGCCTTTGTCCTCTTCCGCCATCTTGTTGAGCACGGCGACAATGCGCCCGTAGACATCCTTCAAGGCAATGTTGCGGACATTGTCCGTGAGCGTGCGCAGCCGCTGGGTCAGCCCCTTGATAACCTGCAGGGCCACCTCGGGGTGGTGCAGCAAAAACTGCTCGAACTCGCGTTTTTTGATGACATAGAGTTCGCAGTTTTCCAGGGCCATGGCGGAGGAGGAGCGGGGCGCACCGTCCAGCAAGGCCACTTCGCCGAAATAATCGCCGGGGCCCTGGATGTTGAGAATCATCTCACGGCCCTCTTCGTCGCTGAGGTATATCTTGACCCGCCCCGATTTTATGATGAACAAGGAATCGGTCTCGTCGCCCTCGGTCACCAAGATGGCGTTTTTCGGATAGCTGCGCAGCTGGGCCCGGGCGGTGAGCCGGTCCCACTCGGCGGGGCCCAAGTCCTGAAACAGCGCGACTTGTTCGAATACGTTGGTGTTGGTTGACGTCATGTCATATTGAATTGTCTGACCACACAAGCGTCACGCGCACCGCAATACAAAGCGGTTGCCTGTTGCCGCCTCAGGCGCTGAGTTGCACCAGGACCGCTGTCACGTTGTCGTTGCCCCCGTGGGCATTGGCGAGTTCCACCAGGGCATCACAGCGCCCTTGCAGGCTTTGGGATGATGTCTCCCGCAAACATTGCTCCATCACCCGCCGCTCAACCATGTCCGTCAAACCGTCGGAGCAGAGCAACAACACATCCCCCGCCTGCGGCCGGTAGAGCCGGGTGTCCGCGGCCACAGCGGCCCACGGCCCCAGGGCGCGCAGCACCACGTTTTTGCCCGGCGCGGGTCCCAGCTGACCCGCGCTGCGCCATTGCTGGTACAGGCTGTGATCCTGGGTGAGGGGTTGCAATTGCCCGCGCCACAAGTATACGCGGCAATCGCCAACATGAAACACGATGCCATAGACGCCCGGCGGCCGCAAATAGACTCCCGCCAATGTGGTGCCCATGGCGCGGCCTGTGGGCAGCTCCCGCGCCCGGTTCATGCTGAACAGGGTCTGATTGGCGGCAGTGATGGCCTGCTGAATGTCGCTTTGCAGCACCAGGGTGTCCTCGGACGCAGACAGCGCGGCCGCACGAGAGGGGGAAGCGGTCCCAGCGTGTTTTTTCACGGTGTCGCGGATCACTGCCACTGCCGTGCGGCTGGCCACTTCGCCCGCGGTGTGGCCGCCCATGCCGTCGGCCACCAGAAACAGGCCCAGCGCTTCATCCAGGCAATAGCTGTCTTCGTTGTTGTTTCGATGCAGGCCGGCGTGGGTGGCGGCGGCGGCAGTGGGCATGAACACGGGGCGGGACATGGCGGCTCATTCCGCGGTGGGGCGGGTGACGATGAAGGCGTAATGGGCCGAGAGTTGGGTGGGACCGCCCTGGCTCAAGGCTTGTTTGAGGGCCTGCAGATAAGCGTGCGCGTCCTCAAACTCCGGGCGCGGCCTGTCCCACAGGGGGGGGGCGGTGCTGATAATGGCGACCATCTCGCGGCCGAAGGGCGGGGCGATTTCCCAGCGCCGCCCGCTGCTGCCCACGGCAATGGTCGCACCGGCCGGGGTGGTGGCGGGTGCGCCGTCCGGCGGGGGCAGCAGATGGGCCACGCCGCCATCCAGGGTGAAGTAGTCGACGTAGGTGGTGGCAGGGAAATCGGGTGCCGTGAAGGCGAATTCCAAATGCTGCCCTGCTGTGAAGTGCAAACGGTCGCCTGCCACGCGGGCCGTGGTAGAGGTCACCGGCCCCATGGCGGGATCAAAATGAGGTTTCAACAGCGCCAGCACGTCGCAATAGGGCCAGGGCTGCACATTGATCTGCACGTCCAGCGCGGCCACGCCGGGCAGTGCCGCCAGTGCGTTTTGCAGAGTCTCGGCCTCGGCGGCCGAAGACACATAGCCGCGCAGGGTGAGCGTGCCGGCATCAATCCGGGTGGAGAAATCCGCACAGGCATAGCCCGACAGAAGGGCTTGCAGCGCGGATTCCGTGTCGGACCGCGGGGGGGCGGCGGGCAATGTGTCGCCGCTTGCGCCGCCCGCCGGGGGGAGGGCCGGCGGCGGGGCCTGTGGGCCGGGTGCCAGCAGATAATAAGCCCCCCCACCCACCGCCAGCGCCAGGGCCGCGGTGATACCCGCCATGGCGGGTTTTCTGGACCTCCCGGGCGTCCCGGCGCTCCCGCCGGCACCGGACTCCGGCTGCGCCACCACCATGGTTTCCGTCTCATCGCTGTCCTTTGCGGTTTCCTGTGAGGGTGCGCCGCCGAGGGCGGCGGCAAACTCATCGGCGCTTTGATAGCGCAGATCGGCGTCTTTCTCCAACGCCCTGGACACCACCGCGTCAAGGGCGGCGCTGATGCCCGGCTGACGCTGAGACGGCGGGGACGGCTTATCGTGCAGCACTTTGTTTACCACTGCCCCCAGATCGGGGCCGGCGAACGGATTTTCGCCGGTGAGCAGCTCGTACAGAATGATCCCGGCGGAATACACATCGGTGCGCCGGTCGACGGGTTGGCCCAGAATCTGCTCCGGCGACATGTAGCTGGGCGAGCCCACGATGTAACCGGCCTGGGTCACCGCCGTGGTGTCCACCTTGGCCACGCCGAAGTCGGTGACTTTGACCTGGCCTGCGGGCGTGATCATGATGTTGGCGGGCTTCACATCCCGGTGCACCACGCCGTTGGCGTGGGAATAGGCCAGGGCCGCCAGCAGCTGACCGACAATGGCAGAGGCTTCTTCCGGCGGAAAAATCTTGCCCTGCGCCAGCATATCTTTGAGCGATTCCCCCTCCACGTATTCCATCACGATGAAGGTCACCTCGTTGTCCCGGTCGCAGCTGTAACAGGTCACGATGTTGGGATGCAGCAGGCGGCCGTAGGCCTTGGCCTCGGCGCGAAAGCGCGCCAGCATCTCCTCTTCGTTGCCACCGGAGAGCACTTCGCTGCGCAGGGTCTTGATGGCCACGGTGCGCGCCATGTCCGGATCGAAGGCCTGGTACACCACACCCATGGAACCTTTGCCGAGGGTGGACTTGATCTCGTATTTGGCGAGGTGTTTGGTGGCCATGACGGTTTGGAAGGGAAATCCTGTTTCCTGTGTTGCGTTTGCTGCTCAACCGGAGGCGTTTTTGACAGGGTGATTTTGAACCCTTCGCCCGCTGCCTCGTAAGGTAAGGAGAGCAGTAAGGCGCTTCACCCCCGCGGCACCCAAAAGAAATCCCCTGACTCATGGCCCGCATGGCGGATGGGGGCGTATTCGGGCACCTGGTCCACCTGGTAGCGGTCCGCCGCCACGGCCACGGCGGCGGAGACGCGGCGGAACAGGCCCTGGCCCTCCAGCACGCCGTTGTTCTCTTTTAGCACCTGCAAAAAGGCCCTGGCGAAGATGGAGTGGTCGCCGCCGCCTTCGTCGAGCACGGGGGCCACGCCGCCGGAGGTGAGCACGGTACGCGAACGTTTGCCCACCATTTTTTTGATCCAGGTGACACGGGCCTCTTCGCTTTGGCCCACGGCCAGGTGGGTGAGCGCCGAGCGGGTCATGATACCGGAGTAGCAGGAGTCCGCCACCACCAGCACGTGCTTGGCGGGAATGGCGTTGACCAGCTCTGTGAGGGCGCTGTTGGAAATCCAGTTGGCGGTGTTGTCCGATTCCGCGTCCACCGGCAACCACTGGCCTTTCATGTTCACCCGGTCCAGCTCGCCGTGGCCGGCGTAGTAAATCACCAGATTGTCTTTTTCCGTCAGGGTGCGGCGCAGCTTGTTGAGCTGGGTGATGATGTCGTAGCGCGTGGCGTTGGTGAGGGTGATCACGTTTTTGAATTTGTAGCGCTCAAGCAACACCTTTTTGATGGCCTGGACATCGCGCACGGGGGTGACCAGATCGGGCAGGTGCTCATAGTTGTTGTTGCCAATCAGCAGCGCGTAGTAGTTGCCAAAGTCGATATCGGGGATTTTCGGCCCGGGCGTCGCCGGCGCGCTGACCGCCGGCGCGGGAGCGGGCGCCGCCGCTTTCAGCACGAATTTCTTCTGGGCCCGGTTGCCTTCCCGGTCCACCGCCACCACGTCCACCAGCGTCTCGCCCCCGCGCAGGGTGACAGGATGCTTGAACACGCCGCTTGGGGAGACGGCCACGGTCTGGTCGTTGAGGGTGACCAGCAACAAGCCCGTCTCCGCCGTGATCTTGCCGACAATTTCCCGCGCCGCCGTGGCCGAGCGCAGCCGCAGCACCGGCACCGCCGCGGCCCCGGTGCTGCGCACCGCCGGCAGGCTGGGGTCCAGGATTTCGATCAGGGGCGCGATCATGGCCACCTGGCGCTGGCGCTTCTCCCGCTCCAGAGCCGCGATGCGTTCGTCGTTGTTGTGTTTGGTCTGCTTCAGCTGGTCGATGACGGCCTGCTGTCGGGCCAGGTCGGCAACGAGCTTTTGCTGCTCGGCGGTCAGGGCGCTGATGAGATTGCGCCGTTCCTGCTCCATGTCCTGGCGGCGCCGGGCGATTTTGGCCTGTTCCTGTTCCAGGGCGGCCAGGGAGGCCTGCAAGGCCTGCTTGCGCGCGCGCATTTCTGCCAGCATGCGGTTCAAATCCCGGCCCCGGGATTCCGCCAGGGCACTTTGGCGGGCCAGGGCTTTTTGCGTGTCCGCCAGAGCGGCCTGTTGCGCCGCGATGGCCCGCTCCAACTCGCCGGAGCGGCTCTGCAGGGCGGTCACGTCCTGGTGCCGGGCCGCGGCGCGGGCGAGGTCGGCTTCCAAGCCCGCTTTTTGTGCGCGCAGCGCCGCCAGCTCCTGTTGCGCCGCGTCCCGCAACACCCGCAGCTCCGCCAGGTCCGGGCCTTGGTTGGGGTTGCGGGGCTCAGCGGCGGATGCCGTTTGCCGGGCAATGGCCTGTTCCGTTTCCGCCAGAGCGCGGCGCTTCGCCGCCAGTTGTTGGTGCAGGGTCTCCGCCTCGGTCTGGGTGGTGGCCAGGGCGCGTTGCAGGCTCCGGTAGCGGGCGGCGGCCTGGCGGGCCTTGTCGTCCCACTGCGCCACCGCCTGCTGGCGCCGGGCCAGTTGCCGCTCCGCCTGGGCCAGATCCGTGGCCACCGCGCCCAGCCGTTGGCGCTTTTCGGCAATCTGGCGTTCCACTTCGCTGAGCTGGCTTTGTTGCTGCTCCAGCGCTTCGCGCAAGCGCACCTGCTGTTGCACCCCCAGGCTGAGTTCCGTGGCCGGCAGGGCGGCATCGGGCAGGCCGGAGGCCTGGCGGTAGAGGTGATAGGCGGTCTGGATGTTTTTGGGCACGCCCAAACCCAGTTCGTACAAATGCCCCAGGGCGAACTGGGCCTCGGCGTGACCCTGGTCCGCCGCTTTCTGATACCAGCGGGCGGCTGCGGCGTAATCCGGCGGCACACCCAGGCCCTTTTCGTAAATGGCGCCCACGTAATTTTGGGCCTGGGGGTCACCTTGTTGCGCCAAAGGCAGCCACACTTTCAAGGCGGTGTCCAGGTCGGCCCGGTCGAAGGCCACATACTCGCCCCCGCGGATTTCGCACTCCAGGGCCGAGGCCTTGATGGGCCGCCGCGGTGAGAGAAAGGTGAAGGCGCTGCCCAATTTCTTCACCACGCCGGGCAGCAGGCAGTCCACAATGAGGGTGTCGTCCGCCTGACCGGCGGGTGTTGCGGCGCCGGCGACATTCTCCACCGGGGGGTTGGTCCCGCAGGCGGTCAGCGCCAGCCCCGCCGCGGCCAGCAGAACGCGTCGTTTCGCGGGGCGGCTTTCGCGGGGGGCGGGGGAAGTGATGTCAGGCGCGGTGTTCATGGTCTTGTCCTCGCTGGCTTCTGTATCGCAAGTGAGTTTGGCACGGCTTTCCTTACGGCTCCTTCCCGCGCTTTGGAAGAGGACCGGGATGGTAAGGAGACAGAAACCGTGTTTTTCGCTCGGTTTCCACCCCGCCCTTTCCCCTGTCGGGGGAAGGGAATCCGCGTATATGTTAAGAAAGACGGCGTTTTTTCTTCAGGCTTCTTGCCCCTCTCAGGGCGGAAAGCGGGGGAGGGGCAACGTCCGGTTTGCCTGCCGCTGCCCCCGTATCCACCAGGCGCAGCAATCAAACCCTCTACTGCACCTGGCCCCCCAGATTCACAATCGCCACCCGCCGGTTCACGCCGCTGTCGGGGTGCTCGGGATCCAGCAGTTCCGTCTCGCCCTTGCCCACCACTTTGATGCGTTCCAGGGGAATGCCGTGTTCCAGCACCAGATAGCTTTGCACTGCCAGCGCGCGTTTTTGCGACAGGCTGAGGTTGTATTCCTCGCTGCCCACCGCGTCGGTGTGGCCTTCGACGCGGAAGGTGTATTGGGCCAGCTCATCTTCTTTCAGCGCTGCGCTCAGATTGTCCAGCACCCGCTTGGCTTCCGGTGTGAGCTGGTAGGAGTTGAAGGCGAACTTCAGCTCCATGGTGACGGTGGGTGAAGCGCCTGCCGCGGGGCTTTGGTCGTCGAAGCGGCGCGTGATGGTGTTGAAGTTGGATGAGTCCTGTGAGCTGGCCGTGGCCTCCACCGGACGGATGCCGCGGAAACGCAGCGGCCGTTCCTGGGGTTTCAGGCTTTCCACAAACTCGTCCACCGTTGGTGTTTTACTGCCGAAGTGAGTGGGGTCAGCCAGTGCCTGAGCGCTGGCGCCCAGGCCGGCTGCGGTCAGCAGCAGGGGCAGAATGAGAATGCGTGGGGCTGCGCTGTTCATCGCTGTGTCTCCTCTGTTGGGCCCCGGGGTTACTGTTCCCGGTGGCTGCCTTGGTCAATAGTATCGCTGATCTGGAATCGGAGGGGCAGGCGGGGCCTGCCCGTGTTGGGCGCCATTAAAGCGCAGCAGGGGGCGGGGCAGCTATGCGGTTTTACAGAAATAGAGTGTGACGTATTCACGTCCGCTCTGCGCGGGCCTTTAATATCAGCATTATCTAAAATACTATTAACCCGGCAATTAGGATTGTCGGGTTAATAGCGCGGCACAGGGATGTGCCGCCATTGGCGCAAGTCAATGCGAGCCCGCGAAATACCAGCCATTTCGCACAATGGCGCCCGTATTTCGCGGGCGGCAATCAAACAGGT
>DRLM01000008.1 GCA_011375345.1 Gammaproteobacteria bacterium | reverse complement strand
CTGCAACAACAACAAAAGTAAGAGGCGGCCGGCCCGGTGCCCGAGCGCCTCTTGCCGCCCAAGGTGATGGCGCTGCGTATTGGTCTTGTATTGATTCTGGGGCTGGTGTCCGGCTGGTGCGCCGCCGATGACGCGACGCCCCAGCCGCTGATTGCCATCATCATCGATGATCTGGGCGACAGCCTTACCCAGGGGCGGCGGGCCATCGCGCTGCCCGGCCCCGTCGCTTACGCGGTGCTCCCCCGTACACCCCACGCCCGCCACCTGGCCCAGCTCGCCCACAGCCGCAACAAGGAAGTGATGCTGCATCTGCCCATGGAAGCCACCAGCGAACGGCCGCTGGGCGCGGGCGGCATCACGCTTAACATGAACCAGACCGAGCTGGTCAAGACCCTGGAGCAGGATCTGGCCGACGTGCCTCATGTGGTGGGCATCAACAACCACATGGGCAGCCTGGTCACCCGTCATCCCGGCCACATGTTGTGGTTGATGCGGGAGATCAACCGGCTTGGCAATCTGTTTTTCATCGACAGCCGCACCACCCGCGCCACCGTGGCCGAGCAGGTGGCCGACGAAGTGGGCGTGCCCAATCTGCGCCGCGACGTGTTTCTCGATGCCGACCCCGACCCCGCCGCCATCGCCTCCGAATTCATGCGCCTGGTCCGGCTGGCCCACCGCCGGGGCATGGCCCTGGGCATCGGTCATCCCTATCCCACCACCCTGGCTTTTTTGCAGCGCCAGCTGCCTTATCTCGATGCCTATGGCGTCAGAATGGTACCCGTCTCCACCCTGGTAAAACGAAGCAACCCGGCACCCACCAGGATGGTGGATCAGGACAACAGTGAAGCAGTGGCACAGTTTGAGCACACCGGCATCAGGCCATAGTTCCCGGCCACTTTCTCGCATTTGCCGGGCGCGCTATGCTGTGGACCTGACCGCAGTCAAGGAGAACGCACCATGCCAAATGTCCTCATTCCCCTGGCCGAAGAGTGCGAAGAACTGGAAGCCGTGACCGCCATCGACCTGCTGCGCCGGGCCGGTCTCAAGGTCATCACCGCCGGCCTCGTACCCGGACCGGTGCGCGCCAGCCGCGGCACCGTGCTGGTGCCGGACACCACCCTGGACGAGGCGCTGGCAGAGGAGTTCGACCTGCTGGTGCTGCCCGGCGGCCTGCCCGGCGCCGATCACCTCAACGCCGACCGTCGTATCCACCGTCTCATCCACGCCCTGGTGGAACAAAAGAAATATGTCGCCGCTATTTGCGCCGCCCCCCGGGTGCTGGCCGACGCCGGGGTGCTGAAGGGACGCCGGGCCACCAGTTACCCCGGCACCTTGAGCCCCGCGCAGCTTGAGGGTGTGGATTACTGCGAACAGGCCGTGGTGCGGGACGGCCCGGTGATCACCTCGCGGGGACCGGGCACCGCCATGGATTTCGCCCTCACGCTCATCGAGGTGCTGGCCGGCAGAGAACAGCGCGACCAGGTGGAACGTGCCCTGGTGAGAAGCCCGGCATAGCGGGCCACGCCTGCCCCGCACGGTCACCCCCCTTTCCCGGCAACAACCCAAGGACAACCATGGCCCGTGCTTTGCTTTTCATCGCCCTGCTCAGCCTCGCCGCGGCTCCCCGGGCTGCGGTGTTCGACCCTGATCTTCACTGGTTCAGTCTGGCGAGCGAACACTTCATCGTCCACTATCACGAGGGGGAGGGGACGCTGGCGCACCAGACTCTGGCCATCGCCGAAGGGGTGCACCGGCGCCTGAGTCAGGAATTCCGCTGGACACCGCGGGGTCGCACAGAGATCGTGCTCAGCGACCAAGCCGACCTGGCCAACGGCTACGCCACGCCTCTGCCCGCCAACCGCATCGTCTTGTTCGCCACCTCGCCCCGGGACGTGATGGATCACAGCACCTGGTTCGAGCTGCTCATCACCCACGAATACGCGCACATTCTGCACCTGGATAAGGCGGAAGGCTTTCCCCGCTGGTTCCGCAAGGTCTTCGGGCGCTTTTTGCTGTTTTTTCCCAACCTCCTGCAGCCCGCCTGGTATGTGGAGGGCTTGGCCACCTATTACGAAACGGACCCACAGCGGGGCCTGGGCCGCGGCCAGAGCACGGCCTTCGACATGCTCATGCGCATGGAGGTGGCGGCCGGAGTCAAACCTCTGAAACAAATCAATCAAAGGGTGGCGAGCTGGCCCGCCGGCCAGGTGCCCTACCTCTATGGCGTCAGTTTCTATCAATTCCTGGCCGAGCGCCACGGGGGTCGCCGCATCCGGCAATGGGTGGACGAATACAGCGACAACATCATTCCCTTCCGCCTCAGCGCCAACGCCCGCCGGGTGACACGGCGCACATCCGCCCAGCTGTACGACGAATTCGAGCAATACCTGGTGGAGAAGTACCGGCCGCAGCTGGCCGCCATCCGGGCCGCGGGGGTGGTCTCGGGGAAGCCGCTCAGCCACCACGGCTATGCCACCGCGCTGCCCCGGGTGGCGGCCGACGGCACCGTTTATTACATACGCGCCGACGGCCGGCGTCGGGCCCGCCTGATGGCCCTGGCACCCGGCGCACCGCAATCCCGCCCCCTCACCAAGGTCACCGTGGTGGCCGCCCTGGACAGCCACCCGGAGCAGGGCCTGCTGCTCAGCCAGCTCGAACTGTGCCGCGCCACCCGGTGGTATTTCGACCTCTACCGCGTCAACCCCGCCAACGGCCACCGCCGGCGTCTCACTCATTGCGGCCGCTACCGCGCCGCCGCCTGGAGCCCCAGCGGCCACCGCATCGCCGCCGTGGCCAATGGACTGGGCAACAACCGGCTGGTGCTGCTGGACCAGGAGGGCCAAGAACTGGACACGCTGTGGCAGGGTACAGCGGGGGAGATCGTCCTGGGCCTGGACTGGGCCCCCAACGGCGACGAACTGGTGGCGGCCGTGTGGCGCGAACAGGGGGGCTGGAATCTGGAAGCGTTTTCCCTGCGTGAGCGGCGCTGGCATCCGCTGACCGCCGATTCGGCCCTGGAGCGGGATCCCCGTTACAGCGCTGACGGCCGAAGCGTGCTGTTCAGCGCCGACTATGGCGGCGTTTACAATCTGCGCCGCCTGGATCGGGCCAGCGGCGCCATCACCACCTTGAGCAATGTGGAAGGGGGCGCCTTCGCCCCCAGCCAGGGCACCGCGGGCGGCCCCATCTACTACGCCGGCTACCACGCCGACGGCTATAACCTCTACCGGCTCGATGCGCCCCTGGCCCAGCCGCCCCGCCCCCTGGCCGGTCCCACGGCCCTGGCCGGTTCTGCGCCCGCCTCCCCCACCACCGACGAGGTCCGGCCCTACGCCCCGTGGCGGGGCCTGCTTCCGCGCTGGTGGCTGCCCCATCTGGTGGCAGAGCACGATGACCGTTATGAAATCGGTCTGATCACCTCGGGCTGGGACGCCCTCCAGCGCCACAGCTACGCCCTCACCGCCGCCTACGACATTGAACAAGACCTGGCCCTGGGCGCCCTGGACTATGTCTACAACCGCTGGCGGCCAGCCCTGCGCCTGCACGCCTCGCGCTGGAACGACTTCTACCGCCAGGGCAAAACGCTGCGCCGGATCCGCCACGCCGACACCCTGGAGGCGGAATTGGGCTACCCCTGGCTGCGCTTCGATCACCGCTGGAGTGCCCACCTGGGCCTCATACAGGAACGAAAGAGCGACGCCTGGACCGCGCCTGGCGTCGGCGCGCTGGCAGATACCGAAGACAATGTGCTGGGCCTGGCCTTGAGCTACGACTCCACCCACTTCCCACCCCTGGCCATCAGCCGCGCCGAGGGGCGCAATATCACCCTGGT